>JAGHSX010000046.1 GCA_018065645.1 Candidatus Scybalousia scybalohippi | reverse complement strand
GTTGTTGATACAGGTGTTGCACTACTATATGTATAAATTTCTGCACTTTTAATACCTAATAAATTCTTACCAGTTGTTGTTTCTTGTTTTAATTCTCCATCTATTACTAATCCTCTTGCATCTGCCCAAGTACTATCTTCAACTCTGATTATACTTCCTTCTGCCTCTCCGTTTTCTAAAATATCTTCTTTTATTTTGTAAATTTCATTTGAGTTAGCAGTTATTCTTCTATTATATGATGCACCTTCATTTTTAATTAAATCTAATTGTGTAGAACCTTCTTCTTCAAGCATTTCATTTAATTCGCTTGTTCTTTGTTCTAAACCGATAACTTTTTCTTCTGCATTGTCGTTATATTCTTTTATCTTTTGGTTTGCACTGTTGTTAAAACCTGTTGTTAAATTACTAGCATTGTTGTTAAAAACATCAGTTTTTTGTGTTGCATTGTCATTATATGCCTTTAATTTAGCACTATCGTTTGTGTTGTATGCATCTAGTTTTTGTGTTGCATTTGTGTTGTATTCACTTGTTTTATTACTAGCATTTTGATTATATGAAGCATATTTGCTATTTGCATTTTCATTAAATGATCCTGTTTTTTCTTCTGCATTTGCACTGAATGTGTTAGTAGCTCTTGTGTTTAATTCTTCAAATGCCTGTGTTTTTTGTCTTACATTTTCATTAAAATCACTATTAGCATCATCGACAATCTCTTTTTTGATTTTGTTTAAATCTTCTTGTGAAACCTCGTATGTATCACCTTTTTTAGCTAATAATTGCCAAAAATCTTTGTTAGTAGGTACTGCAACGTTGTCATTTTTCTTTGAAATATAACTAGATCCATTATAACTAACAACATCTAGCATTTCATACGTTCTACCTGCGATGTATTCATCACGATTTGTGATAATTACCTTTCCTAGAATTTGTCTTGCCATTTTCTATATCATCTCCTTATATAATGACTTCCAAAAAGCCATTTTTATTTATAGCAAAATCAATTAACTCTAAATTTTCAGTTTTATTTGCAATTAATTCACCTGTTGAAATGTCAATTTCAAAAGTAGCGAAGTTGAAATCTCCAACATCACCTTTTTCACCTTTTTCTCCATCTAAAATTTCAACAATTTTCTTAGTTTTATCTTTTTTAGTTATTGTAACTGTTGTTTTCTTTTCTTCTTTAACTGCATCTAAATCTAAATTATTAGTTAATTCGATTGCTTTATCAGTTTCAATCAATGCCTGGTCGACATCATCCAACGCATTATCTACCTCTACTAATTTTTCATTAGTTTCGATGATTTTATCTTCTATTTTTAGTAAACCTTCGTTTAATTTCTCTTCGAATTGTTCGTATTCGCTAGGAGTTATCGGTTTACTATTTTCTGCTTTATCTTTTAATGAACCATCCCATGTATTAAACCATGTTGGACTAGGGTTAAATCTTGTTTCTTTGCCATCTGAAGCGATTTTGTAAGCAACTACACCTAATTCTATATCTCCTGGTCTTTCAAGCACCTCGTGTGGTATATTACACTTATTATCGATAATAGCAGTCATTTTGTATGTTTTACCTTCAAAAGTGAAGTAAACATCTTTTACAAAATCTCTTGGTATTCTTTCGTCAAATTCAAAATAACATTCGTTTATATTTATCTCTCGTTCGTTGACTGGTTCATCTTTTACTATTTCAATTTTATGTGGTCCAACTAAAACTCTCATATTGCACCTCCTATTCTCCTATTAAATCTTTTGTAGTAGGCTCTTCTTCTTTGATTTTTCTGATGTTTTCTTCTGCGATTTCTTGTGTTTCTCCAAAAATTCTCATACGATATTCAACCTTGCTTATTAAACCTTGTTGTTGTTCTCTCATTGCTCTATTGCTTTCGCTTTCTTTATCTTCGATTATTGAATCATCGAATTGAATAACCATATCTTCAGTATTTATGTTATATTTACCAAATTTACTTGACGCATAACAAATTGCTTGTACTAAATCATAAATAGCACTTTCGTATCCTATTTCTAGTTTTTTCTTTCTTCTGAATAGTTTGCTATTGCTTGAAACTACTGCAGTAGCAGTGGATAAATTGCTTCCGTCAAAATGATAATGGTTTTCTCCAAAACCAACTTTATTACCAAGCAAATTCAAGTTCGTATTTATAGCTTCAATTTCTTGTGCGGTTCTTAGTGTGTCGTTATCACTTTGAATTAAATCATCCTTGTTTGCTCCGTTCGGTAATTGATAAATGCTAATATCGTTTGGATCAAAAACTAACCTTTGCTCTCCATCATCATAATTAAACATGTCTGCTCTTGCAAATATTCTTTTTCTTCCATCTTGAATTTCATTTTTTAATGCATCAAATGATATATCTACTGCTTTTAGATTATCAATAGCATTCGCAAAATGTGATATTCCAAATGGACTATTTGAAAAAAGGTTGTTTGTTAATAAAGGTTCAAACACTGAGAACCATTTTATATCACTTTCAGTATTAAAATCTTCTGCGATATTATCATTTTCTATTATTTCAGTTAATTTATCGTTTTCTTTTAAAAACAAATGGTTGTGAATGTGATAATTTCCATCGCTTTCTATTTTATGTACTGATAAAACTAAATATTCTTGTCCATTGTTGTATTCTATACTTCCAAAAGCGCAATCTCTAATACCAGTACTATCCCACGAAATCGGAAATATCCAGTCAAATTCAACTTGATCTATTTGTGTTTTTGAATCATCAACATCTAACACCACACCATCTTCGTTAGTAGTAAAATCATATACCCTAACCACTGTAGCGTGTGTTCCTAATGCTCCTGACTTTTCTAACGATGAATTGATAACCTTCCACAAATCCAATTTGTTAGTTAATTCATCGAATTGTTTTTGATTTTCTTCGTTATTTAATGATATTTTACATTTTTCTGACCAAAGAATATCAGACCAATCTTCACATACTTCTTTAGCCATGTTTAATGTGTATCTACGAAGTTTATTTTCTTTTTTACCATTGTAAATTATGTAATTGTGAAAATCTTTTACGTTTCCTTTATACCAACTTTTCCAATTAGCGACATAATCTTCTATTTCGTCTTTTATTTCTGAATTGTAGCCATATCGGTCTAGTAAAAATTCGTCTATTTTCATCTTCTACCTCCTTTAATTTCCATCATAAGTTTATCATAAAATGGAAAAATGCTATATTCATGTGCGTCTAGATCATCGACAGGTGTCGTTCCATCGTCCAAACGTTCATCCTCGTGTTTATCATCCCACAACGCCTGTGAATATGCCTCAATTAGATATTTACAATCTCTTAGAATAAATCTTCTCTTTTGTCCAAATAAATGACAATCAAGTTCTATTCTATCGACTATTCTACCTTTTATGCAATCATCTACTCGCAACGGGATATTGTGTCTTGCTAGATAATTATTTAAACCAAACG
Source organism: Candidatus Scybalousia scybalohippi (assembly GCA_018065645.1). Taxonomy (GTDB): domain Bacteria; phylum Bacteroidota; class Bacteroidia; order Bacteroidales; family P3; genus Scybalousia_A; species Scybalousia_A scybalohippi. The sequence goes on along the minus strand of JAGHSX010000046.1, from coordinate 1,415 downwards.
TTAAAACCTGTCCTAATGCTCCATAATCGGCGAAACAATGGGTAACCTTGCCATATTTTTCAACAACTCTATTGTAAAATTCTGCAAATTTATCATACATTTCTTCAGGTGCATGCAGTCCACTTAGTTTCATTTCATCTAGCGTCCAAACCTCTTTAAAGTAAGGTGTTATTCCTGTACATTTAAACTCGGTTTCTCCTTCAGTTGCTCCGTAGTCTATCCCTATTGAGATTATCATAAAATTCTTTTTTTGTCCAAATTCATCTATTATGTCATCTTTTATATATTCGCTAGGATTATCTGCGAATTGTTTGTAAATGATCCCTTCCGCAGAACATGGTTGTCCTAAAATGTAACGTGAATAATAAATTGTCCCTTCATATTCTTTGCAAAGGTTATCTACATAAATTTTTGGTAAAAATGGATTGTCAAAAATTGTATATCTTTGTAAATATAAATCCACTCCACTCTTAATAAATTCTTCAACAAAATGATTAGGGTATTGTGGATTCCCTGCAAAATCGCAAATTGAATGTTCAAAACTTAGTCTTGATTTTAATAGTTGGAATACTTCTTCATTTATATCATAAATTTCATCTATATAGATATATTTTGCTCTTGCTCCACGGAATTTAGCAACACGACCAACATTATCTGCACCTAAACAATAAACCTTTTCTCCAAACATCATCGATACATTTTTACTTGAAATGTCAGTAATTACTTTATTTCCAAATATTTCTTGAAGTGGCTCAATAATGTTTCTTGTTATTGTTTCTTTTGATACACCAACGATAAAATTAAGACCTTTCTTGCCTTTTCTTTCAATTATCCTGTTTGGAATAATAAACAATGTGTCAATATAAGTTTTTCCGCATTGGGTAGCACCGACTTTTCCATTCCATCGATGATTTGCTTTTTTAATGTATTCTGCTTGCTTTTCACTTATTTGTATTTCATCATTCATTTTCTACTGCCTTTTTGATTTTTACAATAATATCTTTTGCATTTTTAATGTCTTTTTCATCGTCATCATTAATTATTTTATCTCTCCACCTGTCAGAAATTCTATTTTTTAGCCAAAATATTTGTGCCGTTGTGTTTCCTTCAAGTGCATTTTTCAATAAAGCATTTTCAACTTCAAAATCAACAATTTCTTTACCTTTTTTTAAGGAGTTTGTTATGTCAGAGGATTTTTTTTTCCAGTCATACAACGTTGTTCTAGCAATTCCTATGTTGTGAGCAATTTGCTCATCAGTAAGACCATTTCTAGCCCAACCTTCTAATAAAACTAACTTGTCTTTTTGTTTCCAATCGTCAATTTTACTCATTTTTACACCTTCCTTTCGTAAAAAAAATCAATAAAATTATATCATTTTTAGTAAATATTGTCTATTTGTTGCGTTTAGCTATTC
>JAGHSX010000025.1 GCA_018065645.1 Candidatus Scybalousia scybalohippi | reverse complement strand
GGGTCTCTCCATTCTATGCCAATATAATCAAGAACCCTTCCCCATCCATATTTTTCACCGGTTGTTTCATCTGTAACGCATTTATTCATCCAAAAATCCCATTCTTGTGGACTCCTTTCAAACAATCTGTCGAATCGATGTGGTCTTGTTTCAAGCTGAATGCCAAATCCACACATACTGCAACCGGTTCTTTGTTCTCCTGTTGTGTAGTATTCAATTCCATCTGGTAAAGTGTCATTTGGTCTTGTTTTAACTTCTCCATAAATGCTTGGAATATGAACACCTAAATCAACTGCTAATCTGACAACATCCGAATGATAATAAAAAGCAAATGGACAACTTCTTGCAGTAGTCTTACCGAAATAATTGCATCCATTTTCTTCCAATGCGTCTGCTCTTTGTCCACCTTCAGAAGCCATTAAGCCAAGAAAAGGAACTGAATTATGCTCTTTCGCCCAATTGTCGCAAGGTGCTTCTTTTAGGTAATAACAACATTTATGAGAAACCTTGAAATTTGGTTTCCCATAACCAAGTGCGGCCCCTTCTACATCTAATCCACCAAATAACTTAAGATATGTTAACGGAAGTCTCATTTTGCTATCTGTTGCGAAGTGTCCTTGCTCTCCACATTCACCGGTTATGATTGCGTGTCTAACTGTCTTGTTCTTTTCAGTCGGATTTGCAATTGTATCAATCTTGTTTGCTATCTTCTTTGATAAGACAGGGAAACCTTCTTCTTGCAGAATCCTAACTTTATTTTTCAATGGCTGAACTACAATGCATCCCATTTCTTTGTGAACTTCTTGGATGCTCTTATCCTCTAGTGTCGATGCTGAAACCATTGGAACATCATATCCCATCTTTTTTATAAGATGTGCCAGAACAATGCTATCTAATCCACCAACAGAAACGTGATAATTCAAACCCCTCTTTTCGCATTCCTTTATAAAATCTCTTATTCTATCCTTTGACATTTGAACTTTGATTGAATAAGGAACTCTTTGTTTTGAAAGCATTTCTTCGTGCTTTTCCATTTTGTGTTTTTTATATTCTTCTATCGAATCAAAATCTTTCATTTTCGCTCCTATTCTTGATATGGATTAAAACCAAGTGGATATTTTGCAGATTCTTCATTCAAGAATTCTTCAAATTCTCTTTTGATTTCTTCTTTTCTCTGAATCTTCCCTTCTTTAGCTTCGGTTTTATTCTTCCAATAGTATTTCTTCTGTGGTGTCATTTCTTCGATTGGTGGAATCGGTTTAAATCGTCTGTCCATAACCCATCTCCTTTGCAGTTTCTCTGTTAACCAATCTGATACCTGTTAATCTTTCGCAGACATCAATTGGACTTTCTAATCCATATTCCCAGTTATCCCAAATCTGTTGACTCCTTAGGATAATGGATTCAATGTCTTCCTGTTGCAAATCTGTCATTTCTTGGAGTGCCATAACCATGGTGCAATATGCATATGGAACAACTATTTCAGCGGCCTCTTGCAAGTCTAGTTGATTTCTTCTCTTTTCAGCCATTGCATTGACAGAATGTGCTAATCTTTGTTTTCTGTTCATATTGCAACCCCTTTCCGAATCCAACACCAACGAAGTTCGTTTTCATCGGTTTCAAAATATTCATCTTTAAGCACATACCAATAAGTATTTATTTTCTTTGCCTTATATATGGCAACTTTTTGACCTTGAATTTCTGCGATTCCATATTTCTTTACCTGACCTAATCGCAATTGCTTCAGTCTCCAAGATTTTCTTGAAATAAACTTAATCATTTCCGAATGTTCTGCTCTGTATTCCTTCTGTTGCTCATAACACTTATCACGATTCTTCTCGAGCCAGATCCGATGCATTTGTTGTCTTCGCAATTCTTGGTCTAAAGGTCTTTTGTATTTCTGATTGATGATTTTCTTCGCCTGTTCCTTTGGATTGACCTTTTTCGGAATCGGCATTCCGTCAATACAATCTCCCTTGTCTTTGTATGGGCAATTATTCAAACAAGTCTGAATATCATCCCTAAATTCACACCTATAATAATTTGGCATTTTTTCGCTCCCTTTCGAATTCATCTAACAACCAAAGAATTGCTTTTCTAACAACTCTGTCATCAGCTTGAAGAATAGTTTCGTTTGCATCTCGGACTAATCTCTCCCAATATGCATTAGAATTCATATTCCCTTCATCACTTCTTTTTATAAATTCCCAAATTATTGTTATTCTGTTGTACCAAAGTTCTTTTCTTGACATTCTTCTGTTCTCCCTTTCAAGTAGTATGGTGGCTATTGAAATTATTCCTTGCAGTCTGGTTCTTTTCTGTGTCCATTTTGTAAAGCTTGATATCTTTCACATATCCACCAAGTCTTGATGCTCTTTCTGTCTTTGTTTCATCTTTTCTTTTTACTGATGTATGTCCTCTTGCCATCGTTTTTCTCCTGTGGTTACGAAAAAATCGTGTCGGTTACGAGAAAAAATACCCTATCGTAACTTTTTCGTAACCGTGGAAACACGCATAAACACTGGGTTTGTGGGCATCGGTTACGAGGTTACGAGAAATTTCGGAAGTATATATATATAGAAAAATAAAAAAAATAAATATTCGTTTTTTTTCTTTTTTTTAACACATCTCTATTTTTCTATCGTAACTTCGTAACTGCGTAACCGAATCAATCAAAAGGAATCTCCCCAAACTCGTCTTCCTGTTCTTTTTTCTCGTCCAAATCGACCATTCTCAAGAACACGCATCTGTTGGAACTACCTTTGATTTTCACGTTTCTTGTCGGACTACCTTCTTTGTCGCATTCAACAAGATTGTTTTTCTTCGCCCAAGATAGAAAAGCCTTTGATTGGAATCCACCTTGGTCAAGAATTCTGCTAAATGCTGACCTGATAATCACAACTGTGTCTGCGTCTTTCCAATATCCCCAAAATTCAGTATTTCCGTTGACTGCTTCATCAATTGAATCTGCATAATGGAAAGATTGAATCGTCACCATATCTTTCAAATATTCATATGCTCTTTTATGTTCTGAAACTTCGCCTTTATTCTTCAGCAAATCGCAACACTTGTTAGAATCCAAATAAATATCATCCTTAAACAGATAATCTGTTGCGATCTGGTCAGCCAATAGAATCAATGCCATTGGAAGAATCTGTTTATCTTCCTTTTCTTGGTTCTGTTCCTTTGCAATATCTTTGAGCAACTTCACTTTCTCTTCAGCCATTCTGTTGAGTTCTTCAAATCCAATTTCTTTGATTGTTTCGACAAATTCTTGGCCGCAAAATCCGAAATGCTGACGGAATATCTTTGAAGAATAGTTACCATCTTCAAACAAATCTCGGTCTTCAATTTCAACATCAATTATTCGATTGACTGCACCACCTTGCATTGACTCTGAAATCAAACTTCTTTCGCCATTTGTCAAAGTGCAATTTCGCCAAGATGTCAGCTTGTTCAATCCTAATTTCTGATTACTTCGGTCTCGACCTTTACCGGCACACCATCGATATACCAACTCTGAAAAATCTCCATCATATTGGTTTTTAATCTGTGCCATATCATCCAAGGTCATTGGAAGAGAATTCAAACAATCTAATCGAATTTCCATTGCAGTAGTTGTGGCTTTTGCATCCGTCATATATTGACCTTCGCTTGGGTCTGCCCAAACTGATGTTGCCATCATTAAAGCAACTGTTTTTCCTCGTCCTGTTCCACCCCAAAGCGAAACAATAAAAGGAAGTGTTCCACAAGGTTCAACCAATACTGATGCAAGAGCAGATGCCAGATAGATTTGAAGTTCTAATCTTCTATTCTTTCTGATTTCTTTCATATGCTCGTACCAAGAATCACGAAATCCATTAAGATGAATACTTTTGAATAATGTTCTCAAGTTCTGCTCATTATCGAAAACGATTTCATCTTCATATGGCATAAATGTTGAACCAATCCAACCAAGTCTGCTTGTTGACATCATTTCAAGAATCAAATCTTCATTCAGAGATTCGATATCTGATAGATATCTGACAAGAAGTTTTGCATTTTCGGATGTAACTCTGACACCTTTTGAAGCTAGTGCAATGATTTTATTGCTTGATGCAATTGTGTCTCTGTCTTCAATCGTTTCTCTCCATTTACCACGAACCTTGAAACGAATAATCACTTTGTATTCATTTGTTTCAGCATTTACCAAGACACCAATCGGATATATTGGATGCGAACAAGCTACAAGCGGCCCCTTCTCGGTTATGATAGAAACTCCACTATCTGTGCATTGCCAAGAACCACAATCAAGCGAATGTTCTTGACCTGTGAACTCTGTCACATATGAACCGGTTTTGACTTCTGTCAGAACTTGTTTCTCTGCTTTGAGTAGATTTTTATAGTCTCTCTTTCGCAGTTTGTAAATCTCCATAAACCTTGTTTTTACACCAAGAATTTTTGCTCTGTCTTCCAACTGCAAAACAATCGATTCTCTTTCAAATTCTGATTCGATTTCAAAAAGTTCATCGAACAGATCTGGCTCAAGAAGAGATTTTGCGTCTAATTTCTCGACATATTCTATGTACATCTAACTCGTCAATCTCCTCTCCGTTTTCATATTTCATCTGCCAAGCATTCAACAACCTCGGCAGATAATCTTGGCAGACGCACCATTCATTAGAAAATGGTTCTAACTGCTCAATAACTGCTCTGCATAAATCAATGTGATGAATCAGTTCCTGTTTGAATTCTTGTTCAGCTTTTTCCTTGCGTTCTCTTTCATTCTTTGCCCTTTCTCGCTTTGTATTTGCCACAATACGAGCATTGTCGGACATTGTTTCATAAGTTCCACCCAAGCTGATAAATGCAGTCTTAAAATCGCAATTATCAATCATTTGTACGAACTTAAAAACATCACCATTCGCACCACATCCAAAGCAATGAAACGAATCTTTATAAATTTTCAAAGAACCGGTTTTTTCATTATGAAAAGGACATCTGCAAAAGCCTTTTCTGTCAATGTGGATTCCATATTGCTGAACCACTTCTCGCATTGATATGCTTTGTTTTATTTCTTCACTTGTCATAGTGTAATAACTCCAAAATTTTTTTAGCAGTTTCATTCTTTTTGCAGAACATCCACTGAACCTCAAATGCATATATTAAAGTTCGCATTTGCTTTACTAACCAATCTCCTGTGTGCTTTGAATATTTGCTTTTCCAAGTTTTGACGTCTGGTAATTCTTTGCAGTTTGTACCTTCAATCAAAACAACAAATTCCAAATTCTGCTCCTTGGCTCGTCTGCATTCTTTCATAAATCTGTGAATGTTCTCTTTGCCATTTTGCAGATTTGTGCAAACTTCTTGCAGATTGGCTTTTCTGTCAACAACAATGTTTGGATGTTCTGTGTTCATATAGTCACCGACATCAAGTTTCTGAACCACATATTCAATGTTGTTTCTTTCCAAATATTCCTTGATGTGTTCCCATTGTTTTTCACGAGAATCAATAACTATCATTCAATCACCTCTTAATTGAAGGGCAGTTCTTCAGCTATCTGATCTGGTATATTCATAAAACTGTCATTTTTCTTGGCTGAATCATTTGATGCAGAATTGTTTTTGCTTTCAACGAATTCAACTTCTTCTGCAAGAACTTCTGTTGTATATACTTTCTGTCCGTCCTTGTTTTCATAAGAACCGGTCTGAATTCTTCCGACAATTCCGATTTTGTTTCCCTTAAAGAAATATCTTTCAATGAATTCAGCAGTTTTTCCAAATGCAATGCACTGAATGAAATCTGCGTTCTGCTCTCCGTCTTTTTTGATTCTTCTATCACAAGCAACTGTCCATCTAGCAATTGCCATTGGTGAATCTCCACTTGTGTATCGAACTTCTGCATCTCTAACTAATCTGCCAACTAACTGAACTTTATTCATTTTCTTTCATCTCCTTAAACTTCTTCATACAAGCAACACATAAAATCTTGTTGCAGTTTCTTTTGCTAATTTCGACCAGGTCTGCCACACTTTTTCCACTCATTGGAAGAATGGCATTTCCACAATCTTCGCATTTGGTCTCTGAATATTCCTTGATGCGAAT
>JAGHSX010000066.1 GCA_018065645.1 Candidatus Scybalousia scybalohippi | reverse complement strand
ATTATATTATATGGTTCTGAGGTCCCCAGATGACTCCAGAATTAACTTTAATATATTGGCCTTATATTTCCTTATCCTTATATTAAAAGTCCTCCAGAAGTCATCTGGTGAATTATGGATTATAACCAAAATCTTTGGCAAACTCATCTATATCTGGATATGTTCCATCTGGTGAATTAAACCAGTCTGCAAGCTGGTCAACTAAATCATCCACAACAACAGGTTCCATTGTACACATTCCGTTTGGGTGGTCCATAGGCAAATCCCACTTTTCAAATTCTTGTCCATCTCTATCCATACACAAAGGACATACTCGGCCACCATTTGCTCTCCAAATATATTTTGTGATGAATGGATTCTTTTGAGTTGCTGCAATAAAGCTTTGCTGATAACCATGCTGAACCAAAGTTCTTGCAAGTCGTTGTGCATTATAATCAACAGCCTTCTTATAAATTCTTACACCATCAGGAGCAGTTAAGTTCCAAGGCAATTTTCTGTTAGGACTTACATAAGCCTCAAGCTCTTTTGCAATATCATATATTGGCCTATTCTCTGCTAAACCTTTAGCAACTATCTGATAGACATCTTTCATTGCCTTTTCATTATCTGACCAAATTGCTTTACTTAAATTCCAGCCACCTTCATAAATTTGACCTGTGATTAGATTTCTTACAATATCATCAGGAACATGACTAAATGCAGCTTCAAGTCCAGCACCATCAAATCCTAAGCTTTGCAACCAAGCTGAATTGCATTTTATTGTCACATCTGCAACCATTCTTATATTTTGCTTTGTGAGCCTATACACTTCATTTGAAACCTCTTGACTTGTAGCTCGCATCTGCTTTTGTAATTCTCTCATTTGTCTTTCTGATACTACAGAACTTGCAGTGGATTTGAGAGAGTAGTATCGAGCTCCCTCTCCAATCTCATCTGCCCAATCTTGATAGAGCTTAGCAATCTCTTTCTTTTGAGAAACCATAATGGCATCTCTAGCTTTTTCAGCATCTCTGAATATTAGCTTATTTGCTGCCATTATGGCACCTCCTTTTATTCTTCATTCATAAAATCAGAACCAAGCAAATCGTCGTCATCACTCAATTCTTCATCTTCGGTATTCTCTCCACCAGTCTCAGTAGAACCGCCAGTTGCATAAGGCTCTTCCGAACCATCACCGGCAGGACTAAATGAACTGTCCTCAATAATCTGTCTTTCCAATGCAATCTGTTCAAGTTCTTCCTGAACCTCATCATCGGTAAGACCTCTCCACTTCTTCATATAAGATTTCTTAGACATTACCTGAGATTCAACCTCGGCAAGGTCCATATTCTTTTCCTCAATCTCATCTTCAGGAAGCGGTGTATTCTGCTCAATATGAATCTCATAATCAACCGGAACAATAACGTCATTCGTATACTGAGTTATGCAGTTTGGATAAACCAACGAACCCTGAATGATGATGTTCACCAAGTTACTTAACTGAGGCCCCCACATCTTCATTTTCTCTTTGCATCGTACAATCAATGGCCAGTAAATAGCTTTAAGTGATTTACCACTTGTAATTGCACCCTGCATAGATTCCAATGTAATATTTGGCATGTCGATCTGCTCATAACCTGTAGTTTTAATTCTGTCCAATGAAGTCCTAAGAGCTTCACTGTAATTCATACCAGGCTCAAGAATACCAACAGTAGGATGAGCATTGTCCAAGTTCTGGTCTGAACCTAAATCCCATAAAGCACCAGCTGCAGTTGACAGATTCTTTGTTGACCTGTTATCCATATCCACAGTGTACTTAGTAGGATTCATGCTCTTTCGTTCTGCATCAATATCTGCATTACTTAACTTTGAATAATACTCTTCATAATCCTTAAGTGTTTCGATTTCAGATTCACCTTCATCTTCACCTGTAAGACCATCATTGATGAAGATTGATACCGGAATCATTGGCATCAGTGTTGGCTGATATTCTGTAATCTGTTCAAGTAACTTGCCTGCTCCATCATACATTGCCTCTTCAAGATATACTGTATCATTTTCAAGTACATACTTCTTTTTGAAGATTTTCTTATTGCTTAAATCACGGCTATCCTTTACAATAATGAAACAAACAAACTTCGTAATCACATTAGGATTTCCAACTTTAGTCTCATACACAAACTG
>JAGHSX010000141.1 GCA_018065645.1 Candidatus Scybalousia scybalohippi | reverse complement strand
GATGATCTTTATAATATTGAATTGCATCAGTTAAATCTGTTCCTCCTCTTCCCTTGAATTCAATCTTAGATGATTTGGTATATTTAAAAATTTTAGTAATTGTAGTATCACATTCTACGATAGTTATATCATTACCTGAATTATATATATGTTGAATTTCCGACATAAAATCTTCGAAATTTTGCATATTGATTGAACCTGAAGTATCAACCACAACGCAGATATTATGTTTGTATTTTAGCAATATTCCCTTAGAATCTGGTATTCTTTTTGATGGTCTCAACTTAGTTAATTTTAATTCGCTTGAAATTAAATTTCCAATTGACCTACTTAGAAATCTTCTCCAATTAAAAATCTGAGGTTTCAATTTTATCATCTCTAAAATTGCCATCATTTCGCCTGGAAGATTTCCCGCAGTCTTTTTAATATAATTTTCGGTATTTTCTAATCTACTTTTAATTTGATTTTCATAGAGTTTATTTTCGATTTTTACTTTCTCATCATTTGCATCTGTTGAAAATTCATGTTCATCAAAACTAGGAAAACTGCATGGGTTTTTCTGTGCATATTCTTCTAGTTGCTTATAGTAATACATTGCTCCTTGTTTAGGAGGCAAGCTTTTACCAATTAGATTTGATACAAATTGCAATGTAATTGCGTTACTTGGTAGATTATCAATGTACTGATTAACCTCACAATCCATAGCAACATTCATCAATTCATGATTTCCTACATCGAAATTTGTAGTTAAATGAAAAAAACATATATGCAGTATTTCGTGTTTTAATACTGCTAATTGTTCTTTATCATTTAATGAATTCCAAAAATTTTCATTAACTGCTAAATTAAAATTGAGATTTTCTTTTTTTACTCCCAACGTTTGAATTTCATTAGTCAATGTCTTTTGAATTGATAAAAGAAAAAATCCATAAAATGGCTCTTGAATGATTAATTCTTTACATGCTTTTAATAGTTTCATGATTGTTAAAAAAATCCTCTGTAGGTTGTACAGAGGATTTAAAATAAACTTAATTGTTTGACTTCGAATTGGTCGATAATCTTTTGAGCTTCTGAAATATAATATGAATAATTTATATCCGTAGGAAATTCTTTTACTTCTTCGAAATTGTTTACAATAGTTACTCCTGATGCAGTTAGCATATTCTGATAATTTTCTCTTACTCCATTTTCATCAATAGTGCATTTAAAAATATATCCAGATTCTCCAGAGTTACTAACATAATATCGATTTATTCGACTTATAATTTCTCCTTTATATTCTACTGAAAACTTCTTATCAACCTTTTGATACGTTACAAATTGATTTAAATCTTTACAATTGAGAATTGTTTCTTTAATTGGAATTTTATCTGCAAAATATCGATTTATAGAAATTGGTATAATCATTGGCTGCATACCTTTTCCTAATTTTACTTCATCAATAAACAGACCTTTTGTTTTTAAACATTTTGGATCTTTAGTTTCTGCATATCCTTCTTTAATAGCTAAATAATCATTGATTGCAAATTGATACATAGCTTCAAATCTGTCTTCTTCGAGAATGAGTTTTGTATATTCTTCCCATTCTTTACAAACAGCTTTGAATTGTTCATCTGTATTCTTCTTTCGTAATACAAACAAGCCATCTGTGTTTGCTTGTATAATTTTACAACCCATTGCAATTAATTTTTCTGCTAACATTAGCAGCATTAATTGTCCATTAATTCGAATTTGCATTACTGTCATCGGAGAATAAAACCAACAATGCTGATTTTGAAGCAGGCCCGAAAACGTTATGTTATCGCAACGACTTTTTATTCGTGCTTCTTTATCTTACTATTCGACAAAGTCCCGCATATATCATCACCCGTTCTGGGTGCAAACCACTCGTGGAAACATTTTATTCTCCTTGCGGAGTTTCAGTTTCTATGCTGTACGGTGCAGAAGACTCTTTAATTTCTTCTGTTACCTCGGTATTGTCATTTCAGATTTTTACCGATTTTGGTTCGTTCAAATCATCCTTTCCAGGATGAAGGGGCATTTCTGTCTACCATTTAGGCTTAATTTCAATGTAGCATCTTTAGTTTTATTTCCATTATGTTTAGCTTCAATTCTTTCTGCTTTAATTTGCTTATAAACTTCCAAAATTTCAATTCCAAGATGAGGAGGATATAATCCATATTCGATGATGATTGATGGATACAATGCTTATAATTTCGACTATATCTTAATTTTTATATACAATAAAAATTCGCAGCTTTTCGAATAAAACTTATATGGTTTTATCCTACTCCTTTCCAGGATAGTCTGTGAACCTTGACCCAAATTGGGCCCTTGGCTGCGGATTATAATATTCATTGAGTTTTTACTTTCCCGTATGCGTTATCATACGTGCTACACTATATGTTTCCACTAGCTGCAGTATCAATGAATTAAATTATGTCCCCGCAATTAACTGCGTTTTACTTGCGCCATCGTATTAACGCAACATCCACATCACTTAAAATTTCATCATCTTTTGGAATTATGACTTCTGGTTTATTTACAGAGTGGATCATTATGTTACCGTAAGAGCTTTTTATCTCTTACTTCTCATGCTATTGCATTTCACATGAGTTCGGCATATCTTTTCAGTATTTCTACTGTCGAGGACTCGTGGGAGAATTATATTTATTCATCTCCTATGCTCTACACTACTTCATAACCTATACGCAATTTATGAAGTTAGCACGGGGTTATAGTGTTTTAATTTGCAACTCCTTCCCCGTTTTTTCTCGATTTTTATGCGGCATTTTTACCGCCCACTCCTACACAATATTCCAATCCGTCTAAAACAAAATGTTTTTCATATCCTTTTCTTCCTGCAGAAACTGTCAATGATTTCATCTCTTTCAAAAGATTTTGTAACAACGGAGTATCATATTTTACAATAGGAAAAATCACATCTTTCAATGGAATCTCATCACATGGAGAGCGTAAATCTTTTACCTCTTCTACGGTTTTTCCTGTCTTTTCTAGATACTTTTGTTCAATAATATTTTTACCGATGTTTACTCCATCTTTTGATAGAGCTTGAATTCCATATTCCTTTTCAATTGCTAATCGTAAATCAATATCTTTTTGACAACGATATAATAATTCTTCAGTACTTAAAACATCATTAACATTATACTTACGCATCTTTGGAATTTCCGATAATGCTAAATACGATTGGAAATCTCCATCATATTCCTGCACATTTTTATATTGCATTGTCACCTGCATCTCCTTCAAACCCACACGTAATTTTGATGAGAATAACATTGTCAATAAATCAAATGTATCAAAATACTTTTTATACTTCCATTTTGTCCATTCATTAAATGTACCTTCTGTTGAATTAATAATCGTTTTGCTTAGATTAAACAAAGATAAACAAATCATTGTTGGTGACATTGACGACATTGTTTTATGATAATCAATAATATAATTAATAATCACATTATCATAGTGTATATTATTATATCCAACAAAAATTCGTCTTCTTTGTTCATCTAAACATTGAGGATATTTTTGAGCAAAATAATATTCCTGTTTATTCTTATACGTTCAAAATAGATCTACAATTTCTTGTAAATCATTTTTACATTCGGAAATTTCCAAATAATATAATTCTCCATTTTCAGTATTCTTAACTACTGCATGAAAAACATTTGGAAAAATCTCAATATCATAAACAAAAACTACTCTATCTTTTACAATCATAATTAAATTTCGTCGAGTTCTTGTGCCAATAAACTAGGATAATACTTTCTATAATACATCCTAATTATATCTTCTCCAATTGAATCTGCCCTCAAGAAATCACGTTTAACTGATTGTTTATATGGAATAATAAATTCCTTTTCTTTAAATTCGCATTTATATAATTTAGCCAAATCCTTCCAATAGTCTAATGTATTGACATCTAGATTAATATCATCTACAATAACATTATGGCCATCTCGAAGTGCCTGTTCTACCATTATACGTTCTGTATTTTTAATAAATTTTTCTTTTCTAGATAGGCAATCTTTTCCTATCATTAGACATAATTCATTATAATTTACGCGAATCCAATTACACTTATTTTCTATAAATTCTGTGGCAAATGTTGTTTTGCCACATGCAGGTGGTCCTTTCAGTATCAACAATACTTGAGGGTGTTCTTCTTTAATCTTTTCCATTATTATCTATTTTAAATTTGTATCTTGGTTGTATTGCTTCTAAAAATTTTTGTAAACATTCTTCTGCTGGAATATATTTATCAATTCCTTTAAAAACATCTGGACGATTAATTCTGCCTTCTGTTAAAAATTGATATCCCCACAAACTTTCTTGTACCAATGTCAATCGATTTGTCGTATTCAATAAAAACTTCCTTAATGATAAGATATCGTACGTCCATGTTATTTGAGCATAATTCTTTATCTTATATTTATGATGTAATCTTGAAACAACTACAGGTAATATACTACCCGACATTACTCTTTGAAACCAATCCTGAATATTGAATCGATATTCATTACCTTGAATTCTTGTTGGGATATTTCCAATAATTACATATTGACATTGTTCGTCAAAAAAAGAGCATGGGATTTTGTAGATATACAAAATGTCCCTGCTCTCTTTTAGTTTATTTAATTGTTCTTTATCCATTATTGCATAAGTGCATCAAAACCATCAGCTGTGAACGCTTCATCTATTACAGACTTAACCCATTCATTTCCACGTTGCTTTGCGTAAAATCTAATATCTGTTAGGATTTCCTTTGGAATATCCTGAATATAAATTATATGATTATTGTATAATACTCGAATATATGAAAGGAAAACTATTTCAGAAAGATGAAATTCAATATTTATATTATCAGTCATTGATATTGCAAAAAAATCAATATCATTTTCAATTACGCTAGCATAATTAATCTTTCCTGTTTTAATTGCAGTTAGCATTTGGTCATTAGTCAAATATTCCATAATTAAAATGTTTTATCAATAAAATTTCTAAAATCTTTTAGCATTTCAAAATTTGGATTTGTAATAATTAATTCATCCAAAGTAAGAATCTCTGCTTTGTGTTGTTTAAGAATATTGTCATTAAGAATCGTATACAATTCTTCAACATTTTTGATTTTGTTTTCTTTGTCATTAGTTGCAAATTTCAAAATCAAATCAAAACACTTTTCACCAAATAGATTCTTTAAACAAAAATAACAGATATTCTTTGATAGCTTTTTGAGCTCCAATGAATAATCATTATCCTTCGAATCTACTCGATTTAATTGTCTTATGTATAAGACAATACCACTCAGTCAGTTTTGTGTAAGCTTCATAATTCATCATTTTTAATTAACATGAGTCATGCTCATCATCTTTTTTCATACCCCAAAAATACAAAATTAATATCAAAAATACTAATTTTTTTGATAAATAATTAAGTCTCCTGTAGTACGACTACACGCAACATATTGTAATTGTCTTAATTCTTTTATATTGCGACATCTTCATATATTCTCCATGTCAATCAGAACAATAGAATAAGAACTTCCTTGAGAACGATGTGCACTGATACAATATCCGTAATCAATACTTTTACGTTTTATGATTCTATTATCGTATACTAAATCAACTGGAGTAAGAAATTTATCATATAATTCATAGAATAATTTCCAATTAAAATTCTTTTTTGTATGTAATGCACATTGTCTTTTTGATTCAATCTTCTTTGCAAGAAAATCGAAATCTTCTTTTGAATTTTGTTTTGACAATATGTTTACAAAAAATGTTTTTTCTCCATCAAACAATTTTATAAAATACGATTTTAAATGTCTATCTTCGATTTGCATATCGACAGGAAGAATTTGTTTGATTGTATAATCTTTAGAATCCTCAATACGTGAATTATTACGTTTACATGTATCATAACCTGTAAGAATTTCACCAACATGATATTCTTCATCATCTTGAAATAACATCTTTTGGATAATTTCATTTAGTGCAGAAATCCTTTTATTGGTATATGAAATCAATTTACAGAGAGCATTATCTTTAAAATCATCTCCAATTTTAAATAAATAACTATATTGTTTTAACATTAACAATATATTATCGCAGATAATTATATTACCATTTTCATCTTCGACAGAATCAAAATGATAAATTGGTTCTTTACGAAGTCTTTCTAACACAGGATATAATTTACTTTCGGGTTGTCTGTAAATCTTTGTCATTGTCAGAGTTTCGACTTGAAAAATCTTTGATATACTTTTCTGTTTTACAGGTGCTAATTGTGCAGCATCACCACAAAAAATTAATTTACTTTTAGAAAATTCTTTACATAAAACTTCGAATAATTCGTCATTAATCATCGAACATTCATCGATAATTAAAACATTATATTCTTTTTTATTAGATATAAAACCGAAATCAAACGATAATTGAGATGCATCAAAATCTTCAATTTCCAAATTTGGTCTTAAATTTAACAATGAATGAATTGTAGTAGAATTTCTACTATTATCACCCTTATTTGAAATTACTAATTTTGCTTTATTAGTAGGAGCTACGAAAGTGCAATCATATTTATTAAGAGAAGCGATATCATATAACATGCTCATTAGTAGGGACTTACCCGTTCCTGCTGAACTTCGTAAACAAATTGTATGTTTATCACTTTCTATAAAATCAATCAAACTCGACAATACACTTTTCTGTGTATCATCGAGTCTGACCTTATATTGCTTTTCGATATCTTTTAAACAGTACTTCATTTTATCTAGTTCCAGTTGAACCGAAGCCGTGGCGGTCTTCGGAACCTAAATCATCAACCCATTCGAATTCAATTTTACTATCGAATAGCCATCTTAGCTTCTGCCAAAATGTAGCCTTCTGACTAAGCTGAATTCTGAATTGACAAATTCTATCAATAGGATAGATTGAAGCCTTCTTTAGGAATATAGCTGAGACTTTCCATTCGTCATTATTTCCTCTATAACTCATTTGTTATCTTTAGAGTTCTTTTAATCTCTAAATTCTGTGTTTTCATTTAGTTATATACACAGTTCGGACTATATCTTCATTTTTTTCAAATGCAGGGTACTCGTGTCATATTATATTCTAAATGTACTACATTTAGTGTCAATGTTAGTCTCTGAACCTTCACACTTTGTTAACGGTGTGCTCGGCTGCTGATTGTCTACTTCTAGATTTTCCAGCAATTCTCCCTGTTTAACGACAGCAGTTTGTGATTTAATTATTCTTCCAAAATTATCTCTTTCTATTATTTTAGTAAAATGGAATTTAGCATGTTCCTTTCTTGTACATGGCATTAAATTGTTGATATCATTATTATCATGATTGCCATCTTTATGATGTACATCTACGTCTGATTTTAAAACTATTGTATCATTGATTTTTTCAAAGTATTTAAAATCAAACAATTCGTAATTTTGTTCAACTATCAATCGATGTTTTTTATAACGTCCAGCTGTATTAGCATAGGGGTGTTCAGGAACATAAACCATAATATCATTTATTTTATGGTTTTTTTGTATGATTTCTGCACCTTTAAAACTAGCATTAAGTTCACCTTTTAAACCAAATTGATGATTTCCTTCACCAGAATAACCTTCAATTTTAGCTTTTGATAAACATTCTACACTGCAAAATGTTCCTAATCTTCTACGATATCTAAATTGTTGATAAGGTTTCATGTGAAATTCTTTACCACAATATGAACAGGTTACATTGTTTTCTGCATGTTTACCTTCATCGGCACATTGTCTACAACAATACAAAGCAGTTTCTTCTCTAGTTTTAATTACAGAGAATTCTTTTCCGCAAGTTTTACAAATTTTTAAAACTTGTTTTTCTTTTGCTTTTCCCCTACATTTATTACTACAGTATTTTGATACATTTTCTAAACACTTTGATACGTAAAATTCTTTGCCACAAATTGGACAAATTTTTAAAACTAAATTACTACGACTTTTATTTGAACATTCTATACAACAATATTGTGCTGTTTTTTCTTTTGATTTTTTTACAAAAAATTCTTTACCACAATATTGACAAATCTTTTTTACTAAACTCTTTTTTGTTCGATTTTCTCCTCGACATTTGTTACAACAACATTTAGCATTTTTATTTGTTGTTGTAAATTCCTTTCCACAATTTTCACAAATTTTTATCATATACTTTATGTTTTTATTGTTACAAATATACGGAAAATAATCGATACTACCAAAACAATTTGAGAAAAATAATTAATTTTTTTAAAAAATTTTACTGTCGATGACTCCAAACGAATTACTAAATACAATACCAAAATTCTTGAAGCTAGAACTTCTCGGAGCGAGAATCGCCTCAAATCCATCTGGCAGTTTCATAGCAAATCCCAGAGGAATCAACTTATAATCAAATGTAACATCTCTGAATCTTTCATCACCATCCTTATATTGGACTCCTGCCTGAGGGGCTGTTCCTTCAACCTCTTCAACAGCATGTAGGTCAATCCAATCTCCTTTAGTAATAAAATCAAATCTCTGTACATTTGGATGAATTTGCTTAACTTTAATTTTCATAATCATTAACATTTTAACATTTACATAAATCTATTCACATTTTGAATAACCGCAATTTGTGCAGGCATAACATCCTCCACTCGCAATCAATGGCTCTCCACATTCTGGACATTTCTTTACCATTGAAATATTGGTTGTTTTTTGGCTATTCTGAGCATCTGAAACTATTGGAGGAGTATTACATGGTACGTACTTCATAGCTTCCTGAATCGTCTTAGAAATGATATCAGGACATGATAGACCATCAATATTAATTCCCTTAGCTTTACACATTGAACAAGCAGGACAATTGATACCTTTTAATTGGTCAATAATTTCATCAACTTTAACACCACTTCTAAGATTGAGAGAAACTAATCGAGTAACTGCATTCATATTAGCCTGACAAATTCCACCCTTAGAAGTATGCGTAAATACTTCTACGAGATTACCTTCGGAATCATGATTACAAGTAATATACAACGTACCACAAGCACACTTCTTACAAGCAGTAGTTCCTGAAGTAGTTCCTAAATCCTTTCGAGAAATAGGCGAAATAAAATCAAAACTACGAGTAAGTGGTTCTGTCTTTGGTTCTTCTTTCTTCGTAGAAGCATCGAGAATTGCAGGACGAGAACCTTCTCTAAAAATTGTAAGACCTTTTAATCCTGCTTTCCATCCTGCTAAATATAATTGTTCAATATATTCCAATGAAACATCTTCTTTTAGATTAAATGTAACACTGCATGCAGAATCGGTATGGTCCTGAATTGCTTTCTGAAATTTCACTCTTTGATATGGATCTACTGAATACGCAGTATCTAAAATAGTATCATTAATCCAACCTCCACGATTTAGATATTCTTGAACAATTTTTGGATAAACCTCATAAACAGTCTCTTTATCTTCATTCAATGAAACAGTCTTTCGCTTATAAGATTTAGCAAATAGAACTTCTGTTGAATAAGAGCATGATAGCATCGACGCAAGACTTCCAGTAGGAGCAATTGAAATTAGAGAACAATTTCTCAAACCCTGAGATTTTAAAATTGCAATTTCTTCTTCGCTAAAATGATTACGAATGATTTCAGAATCAAAAACACAATCTTCATAACCAGGGAATGAACTTTTAGCAACTGCCATTGTACTACTTGCTTTAACAGATTGTCTAAACATATTAAACATGAAATCATCCATGAATTTAATTGCTTCATCAGAACCATATCTTATTCTGAGCTTCAATAACATATCATAAACTCCCATCAAACCAATTCCAATATTACGGAATTTTTCAGCCATTACTTTCTGTTCAGGAAGTGGATGATTATTCATATTCTCATCAATCAATTCATCCATCGCCTCTACTACTGCATATAGATCTTTATTGAATCGTTCAATATCAATTTTTGCATCAACTGTAAATGGATTAAGTACATATTCGGAAACATTGAATGAACACAAAGCACAAGTCTCATGTGGAGCCATCGACTTTTCGCTGCAGGGATTACATGAAACTATCTGATAATCAGCAACTTGCTCCATTATATTATAATTCTTAAATCGATTCATAAACAGAACTCCTGGTTCGGCATAATTATATGCCTGCTCCATCATTAATTTATAAATATCAATTGGAACTATATCATAATCTGGATAACCCTTATATGGAGACTTGATATGCAATGTAATCTTTTCTCCTGTTTTATAAAACTGTTCTACTGCAGACATAAATTCATCATCTACTTCTACAGATAGATTAGCATTATTGATTTTCTGTAAATCACTCTTAATTGTAATAAAATCTTTAATCTGCGGATGCTTAGCATCGAGACTCATCAATAATGCTCCTCGTCTATGCGACCCCTGACTTATTGATGCAGTCACGGTATTGAAGATTTCCATAAATGGAACAATACCATCTGACTCAAAGTAATCCTTAATCTTAGCACCCTTAGGTCTGATATCACTCAATGACAATCCTTCTCCCGAAGAAGCCTTAAATGCCTTTGCAATATCACTAGCAGTCTTCATGATACCATTAAGAGAGTCTTCTACTCTTCCAATAGTTGCACAATTATTATAACTGCCCAAATTAGTACCACGATTTGCGAGGGTTCTTCCCGCAAACAAAAATTTCTTTTCAACAATTAACTGTCGAATATATGGATTTCCTCCACTAACTCTATCGAACCATTCGTCTAGAGTCTCATTATTATAACGATACTTTTTATTCCAAATGTCAATTCCTAATTGGTCATTATTTAACCATTGTTCTACAGTCATTATTAAATAAAATTAAAATTGTCATCATATTCATGCATCTCACAATATGCTACCATCTTAAGAAGTCTGAAGAATTCATTTTTTCCTTCATATAAGAATTTAGAATTAATTGGAAATATACATGAATGTTTATCTTCTATTGTTTCTACTACTATAACATTACAATTAACTTTCCATTCATCAAAATTGAAATCATACGTTTTTATACAATATTGAATCAACATCCACAAATACATTGCAAATTGTCGTGAGTAGTGATAGTGTATAAAACTGTTTTCCATGAATGTATTTAATGCATGTCCTGTCGTCTTTAAATCGTTCAATGTCAAAATCTTTTTATCTACATCAATCGTCCAATTATCTGCTTTCATTTTTAATTTTAGAGAGCATTTTTTATCTTGATAAGTGGCATCTACATTTATAAAAAATGCATCCTCATTATAAGTTTCAATTGGATCTCCAAAGAAATCCTTCGGAGCAATGAGATTAACAATTTGTTTTTTACCAACTAAATTATTATAACAGGTTTCAACTGTTGCACGATCTTTTGACGATAGTAATATAACATTACTTTCTGCTTTATAAGCATTAATATAATAATACAATCCAGATTTAATAATTGATTTTATTCGTGTATCATTTATACTATTCTCATAATAATGAGCTTTTTTACAAGCCAAAATTATTGAATCTATAATTGTGTTTCCTTTCTTTCGAAAAGATAGAATATAATCAACAACAATTCCTAATTTTGAAGTCGGTTTATTAAAATCAGGACCTAAAATAAATTCTCCTGGCTGCAGGAAGAGTTCGTGGATAGCACTCAATTTGTTATCGTATAAGCTTTTTATCTCATACTTCTTATAATTTCTTATAAGTTCGGCATATATTTTCATTTTAAAAATGTCGGACACTCTTGGAAGGATTATATTTATTCACCTTCTATGCTCTACACTGAATTATAGCCTTTCGCAATCTATAATTTTAGCACGGTATTACCTTATTTTTCAACTTAGGCTTCACCGTTTTTGCCCGATGTTTCACAATCAAATTGTGCGGCAGTTATTTTATCTACCGATTGCTAATGATGTAGTAGTCTCTCCTGTAAATCCTATCTTATATTGACTAGGACATCCTCCTTGATCAGGATTAATTAATTTTAGTCTAGAATTTGAAATATAATCAGAGTATTTAGGCGAGAAATATTCCTCATCAGAAATCTTTTCTCGCATAATACTTTGAAAATTTGGTTCTAATTTTATCTCTGATAAATTTATATCCATCTTTAATTAAATCATTAAATTAGAAGCTTTCTTCGTTGGTGGTCTATGGCCAAATGCCTCAAGTACTCTTTGAAGAAGAATTGCACTGAGTCCCAAATCTTTTTCAGGATCTGTAATCTCAGGTTCAAAATATATCTTCTGATGAAGAATCTGCTTCTCATCAACAGAACACTCAAGAATAATTTGCTGACCATCTTCAGCTTCAAATCGAATTTTACAAGTTTCCATATTGTTTAATTAAATCATAAAAAAATTGTTTAGGTAGCATTACTAATTCGCCACCAGATCTAAAAGTTTTTTCTGTCGGAATTTGATAATTCCAAAATACAACAAAAGGTTTATCCTTCAATGGACATTGTTCTGCAATAGTAAAATAATTTGGACATTTCAATGTTCTCTTTAATTGAGGATAGAAAAATAATTTTCCTTCCGTATCAATTAAATCAATCTTATTGTCATCCATATTTTTAGATTCTGCTCTCGAAGTAACAACTCCAGGAAATCCCAATTCTCGAAGTTCTTTTGCTATTCTTTGTTCATATTCAACTCCTCTAGCTCTAGAACGTTTCACATTTCTCTTTGACATAAGATTTAGCTTTTTCGATTAGAGACAGAAGTTTATCCTTTTTATATTTAGCATAAAAATCTGAAATATCTTTTGCCTTATACTTCCACGGAATCCACAATGGAATCAAATTAGGAAACTTCTTTCGATTATTAATCATTGCTCTTAATCCAGGTCTATCATTATCATAAAACATAACAATTGTCTTAAATCGATTTGTCAAACTAGCCATCTGCGTATCGGAGATAAATGTATTCTCTGAAATCGGTGCAACAGCTGAAATTCCAAATTGATACAATGTCATTACATCTTTCAATGATTTTGTAATTACTAAATATTCACCAGTCTTAGGAAGCATGTGTAATCCCTGAAGTCTAAATGATTTCCAATTTGATATAAATTTGTGTTTTTTATTTCCTGGAAAGTAAATCTTTCAACGTTCTATGTCTTCTCTTATACCATCATAATAACCAAAAACTAATTGATTTGGTTTATATAAATGAAATAAATCTCCATTTAAAAAAACATTTTTACAAGAGAAGACTCTAAATTTCTTTAAAGTAGGATAATCTATTCCAAATTTTGCCCACCAATCCAATTCATATTTGTCGAAATCTTTGATTTCTGCCTGTATGACAGCATCTCCTTTTTCTTCAATTTTATTATTTGTGTATTTAATTAATGGTTCATTTTTAGTGAGATTTTTACTTTGAATAATTCCAAAATCATTTGCAATTATATGTAGTGCCTTATAGTATGAACAATTATATTTTCTCATTACTACTGCTACAGCATCTCCGTGAAAATCTCCAGAAAAATCATGGAATATTAGATTACCATTTTTACGATTACGATAAAACGAACACGTTGGTTGTTTATCATCTCTTAGAGGAGATTTTAGGAGTCCCCTTTGAACGGGAACTCCTAAATAATGCTCCATCATATTTTCCTCGCTAACACGATTAAAAATCATCTCGCGAGTGATATCGATTGGTTCTAATATATATACCATTATTTTCTAATTAAAACGGCATCTTAGCGAAATCATCTGCTACATCCTCATCATCATTGACATCATTAAAATCTGCCTTGAGGTCATCGAGCTCACCATCATTAGTTGGCTTCATAGCTGTTGGCTTTGCATTCTTAGCATTCTCAATTGCTGTTGCCTCCTTAGCATTCAGAGTCAGACCCTCACCAATTACACGAGTCTTCATATAGAGAACTCCTTCCTTAGTAAGAGATGCGATAAATGTAGGGAAACCTACATAATTACCATTTGTTGGCACGAGCTTAATCTGTGTCTGTGTACCTACAGACTTATCGAGATACTTCTTCAGAAGCTTCACGAAAGAATCAAAATCAGGAGCCTGGAACTTATCACCATCTGTCTCCAGTCGCTTAGAAAGTGCAGGATCAAGAGCATCGATTACCTGCTTAATCTTACACATAAACTGCTCTTGTTCGGATGGATTTGCTCCGAATTGACTCTGAGTACGCTCTGCAGAACGTGGCTCCCAGATACGCTCGATATGAATTCCACTTCCGTCTACTGCCTCGAATCGAAGCTCAATTGCATTCATTGTCTCTGACTTATCAATTGACTTGAAAATTACATCATGAATACCAGCCTTAAGAAAAGAATTTGAAACTACCTTTGCGTCCTTGACGCCACTCATATTAAACATTCCCATAATTATTAAAATTTAAAAAGTTATTAATTTGATTATTTTTAGGTTCGATGTTATATGGAAGCATTTGAAATTTATTATTTACTAATTTCAAAATAAAACATGAACCAAATTGACTTAAAAATTGTCTTTGTTCACCTCTAAATGAGATGCAGCAATTAGATTTTAATTTATTACCAGCATTTTCATCGATAAAATCTGTTGCTTTTGATATGATTGGAATATACTTTCCGTCTTTAATTTCGTAATTGATTGCCACTCGATCATCTATTTTTAATTCGAGTAGTTCAATTGCTTTTGTTGATAAAACCAACTTATTCTTATCGAGTTCAATTAGTGGTAAATTGAATGAATCCAATTTTGATGAAACTGTTACCACTTTTATATTGGTAACAGCTTTTGTTAATTCATCAAAATTAAAAGAAATTTGTAACATAATTACTTGAGACTTGGATAAATTCTCTCCCAGTGTGAGACGAATGTTCCATCATTATTACGCTCTGCAACAATGATATCCTGATTAGCAAGATGTTGTGGTCTTGCACCAGTAAGAATTTCTCCATTCTGTCCAAAATTGATACAAAGATTTGAGTCTTCATCGCGATGTACAAACCCAATCGCGTCTGACTTGGCTGAAAGAATTCGTTTCGTTTTCAATTGTGTTATCGCATGAGCTTTTTATCTCATGCTTCTCATGATTTCTCATGAGTTCAGCATATATTTTCATCTTCCAAAGAAGAGTCGGACACTCGTGGAAGTATTATATTCTATTTCTAGTTTCAACTTCTATGCGTTACGATGTTCAAAAATTTTAATTTTTGAATTATCTCGGTATTAGCATATCATCTAAATCAACATTAAAATGTTGTTTTAAAAATGACTTAGCCTTCACCGATATTGCCCGATTATAATCTTGATAATCACTCATCAAGACGGCAAAATTATGCTTGGAAAAATAATTGTATTTTAAAAATTTTCTATTTAAATGAATTTTACTTTGATTATAAATTAAATTTAAAAAATCATTGGCACTTTTAGCAGATATTTGAAATGTCCACGTGTTATATTTATATTCTTTAGGATGAGATAGTTTACAACATTTTATATTATTTTTTTCTAAAATGTTTTTAATTACTGTTAAAAATTCAAAAGTCCCCATAAAACCACAACACGGTCTTATTAAAGTTTTTGTTTTTTTAGCATAAGTTAAACATCCATCACCATCAAAGTATCCGCGTATTAAAGGAATATAAAATTCTTCTTTAATTTGTGTTGGAAATTTTAAAGTTAATGACTTTTTTGGAGTACAATTTAAATTTATCAAACTGTTTTTAAAATGTTTATTTGATAATGAAAAACGGCATCTTGGGTGTTTTTGTTTCAAATCACATGTAACGTTATTTGAAGATTTTACAAAATTTTTAAATTTTATTAAATGTTCAACATCTAATATTTGTAAATCTAAATTAACGTGACTACGTTTTGTTTCTACACAACCGTCTGCAAAAAGAAATCCCAACCAGTATGCTTTTTCTTCTGTGTCAATTATATCAAAAGTATTTATATCAAAAGATGGAAGAGTTGTATTACCTCCATTTTGATTTATTAAATCAGCAATTGCATTTTTATGCCAATTATATTTTTTAGCTAATTGATACGCAGGTATTCCTCGATTAAAATCTTCAACAATTTGATTAATTAAATTTGTAGTTAAATTATCTTTATCAAAGTATTTTACATGTAACAATTCAATATTTGCTTTTTTAAAATATTTACGAATTCCCGCAGCAGATACATTTAATTCTTTTGCGGTAGCTTCAATTCCTTGTTTTTCGTAATATTTATTCAATGCAAATTTTAATTGTTCTTTTGTAATAATTGCTTTATTCGACAATTGTAAATTATCGATTAACAACATTTCTATTTCTCTTTTATCTTCATTTAGTTCTTTAGAAATTTCTTTAGAACTTTTTCCTCGTTTGTTTAAACAAAAAATTTTTTCTGTATCCATACATTTACGTTTTAAATTATATGCAAATATACGAATTTTAAATTATTTTTCCAAAAAAATTACCAGCAAGATCCAAATCCTTTACTGAACCTTCAAGTCCTTCATTAATTGCAGTATCCTTTACGTGTCCACAGATGATTATATTATCTGTAGCACTTGCGATAAGTGCAATTACTTTCTCAATTGCGTCTCTAAGAAATGCATAACCCTGACCATTAGGAAGTTTAGTAATATCTTCTACATTAGCATACTTATCAGAAAAGGTTGGACCTTCACGATACATTGCCAATGCTACTGGCTTACACATTTCTTCGATTGCTGTAATTGTATCAATTGTAATATACTTATATGGCTTTCCTGCATCCTTAATTGCTTTTATAATTTCTTTCAACATCTTAAGACTTGTAACCTTCATCTTAAGAGCGTCGACATACGTCGAACCATTCTCGAACATTACTTTCCACTCGATTCGCAACATCGAATGCGTTCTCTTATGAACTGCTATATATCACTATATAGATAAGACTATATCATTTTCCTTTTCAGGAAACCTCCCACTTCCATCACCATCGGCTTGTGATGTACTCTCTTTCGAGATAGTCGTTAAACTTTCATGATTTCTCACGCTTAGCTTTTGATTGACTGAGTATACTCAGTGTTTCCAAAAATTCAAGAGGTTTTCTAATATAATTACTTATATTAGGGACTTCATCTTTTAATCCAAAATTAAATTGTTCTCAAGTGTTGATAAAATTGTTGTTTTGCCGACTTTAGGAAGACCAAACAAAATCAGATACTTAGGGTCCTGCGATTCTGCAGGAATTTTATTCATAGGTAATTCAATAGCCATAATTAATTAAAATTTAAATTTCATTTGAGTTTTTTTCTCATCTTTTACATTTTCATCTTTTTCTTCTTCTATTCGTTCATCTTTCCATGATTGATATTCTTCATAGATAATTTCTTCAGGTTTTGGAAGTTCTACGAACTTTCCAATACTTCCTTGGAATCCAACTGGAAATACTTTATTTGCACTTCCAAATCTATTCTTTAATAATATCAAAGAACGCATTGAACTTCCAAGTCCTAAAGCTCCTGTTTCTTTATCATCACAGATTCGATAACCTCGATACTCACGTAACTTATACTTTATTGGATAATATACGGCAATAACCATAAGTGCGTCATTGCAAACATTGCCTGAATCTTTGACGTCATCCATCGTACTTTCAGTTGACTGCATTTTCACTCTATCAACATTTCCTGCATTTCGATTTTCCTGCATTAATGCATCAATCGAAACACCACATACTTCTCG
Source organism: Candidatus Scybalousia scybalohippi (assembly GCA_018065645.1). Classification (GTDB taxonomy): domain Bacteria; phylum Bacteroidota; class Bacteroidia; order Bacteroidales; family P3; genus Scybalousia_A; species Scybalousia_A scybalohippi. Next base: position 7,416 of record JAGHSX010000141.1, on the reverse strand, counting down.
GAAACGTACACAGAATGTTGAAATCAAATCAATTTCTTCCTTTTTGGTTCTGCCTTTATTCGGACTCACAAGACCTAAGTGGTCTATGACAATATCGATAATAAGTTCATCGTCACTCGGAGTATATATCTCCTTTCTTCCATCTTCTGATAAACTGAATAAACCGTGTTGCTTCATAAAATCCTTTATGGTTGCATAAAACATTTCTGCATTTAATTGTTTATCGAAGATTACCAATTTTGGTGCGATTGAATCAAGCCATACTTTCGCTTCTAAAACTTTGTTATAAATCTCTTCACTCAATGGCTTTCTGATTGACATTAAATCCATGAATGAAATTTCTATTCCATAAGTCTCATTTAGATATAGCGAGAGCAATTTGCTCAACAATACGCTAGAAGACATCTCTAAGCTAAAAATCACATATTTAACTTTAGCATCAGGATAATCTTTTAAGATGCGATATATTTGTGTATATATTACAACTGAAGATTTTCCTGCGCCACTTTGTCCAAACCAAAGTCTATAATCACCTTTGTGAAATCCGCCAGTATATCAGTCGAGTTTGGGAAGTCCTGTTTTTAGTCCTTGATTTCTTCCCTGTTTTCCAGTATCGATTTTATTATATAATTCTTCAACAATATTCATTTTTAAACTGTATCGTATATTTCAAAAGTGTCTGGAATATTTCTTATACCATTCTTTTTCATCTCTGTCAATTCATTCCATTTACATGAACCAACAAATTCGATTATCGAATAGTGGATTAAATCGTTCTTTTTAGCTCAATCTAAAATTTCCATAATCTCTTTATGTTTTTGTAAATTATGTCCAATTGTAGTTGCATACCAAAAAGCAAATTGATTTAAATCGAGAAATTTCTTAGTCACATTTCTGAGACTTACATTTCTTCCATTTATCCACGTGCTTATTGGATATGCATTATACAATTGAAGACCTAATTCGCCAGTTAATTTAAAATATTGTTTTACGAATGAAGAATTTAATTCAACTTCATCTGGATCAAATTCGTCAATTGGCTTATAACTTTTCAGTATAACTCCTTTTTCCTGCAATGACTCAAATAAAGATTTCAAACGTTTGTTTCCTCCTGAAACATACCACTTTTTAAAAAGATATCTATGTTCTTCAGGATTTCCATTTTCACTTTGACTTATAAATATTAAATAAACAAAGAGTAATTCTTCAGCTGTTAGCTGAAATTTATTCATTATGTTTAGAATTATATTAATCATTCTTGAACATATTTAAATTAAGTAACATTCATTACATCTGTTATATTAATATCTATTTTTCATATCTTCTATACCAGTACGTGGTCTAGAAGAAATCTCTCCTCCATTTAGAATTATATCTAGTTGGTCTTCATTTATAGTGATGTATTGTTTATTAGTATTTGAATTATTAAACCAGGTTTCTTCAACTGTTCCTGCTACTACTAGTGTAAACATTTCAGAAATCTTTCCTTCTTCAAATCTGATAATTCGCCCTACTCTTTGAGTAGTTCTTGTTTTAGAACTATCTCCACTTAAAATTATACCAACACTTAATCCTTTTATATCAACTCCTGCATCAGCGCATTTACTAGTACTCAAAATTCCATTTGGTCTACTATTAAACACAGCCATTACAGCTTCATTTTCTTTTTTTCTTTGCTTAGAATGTAAAATTAATGCACCTTTTGATTTAAATTTCTCTGCATCTTTTATTGTAGCAGAGAATGCTATGCATTTTTTATCACTTCGTGCATCGAGAATTTTATTTGCTATCTCAAACTTATAAGGATGAGACATCACAAAACTTTTTCTTTTACGAAGTAGGGACATCCAATTAGCAGCATATCCTCGAACTTCTTTATCAGATTTTCCGATCATTCGTGCGAATTTTGCTGCAACTCTTTTATCCTGAATACATCCCATTGCCAATTTAAAATCAAAATTGAAGAAACTAAACATTGAATGAAACTTAGTATTCCATTCATTATATTGTGTTAAGTCAACTTTTAAAAGAACTTTATAATTTCTATATGGCGAAAGCCAATTATTTTTTACTGCTTCCTCTGTAGTAATTGTATCACAAACTGTCATGTATTTAAGTAGTAATTCATGTCTGCCATCTAATCTTTCGAAAGTTGCAGTCAATCCTAAAAGATACTTATAATTTACAGTCTGATATATCAATATATTAGTCGGACTTGCAGTACAATGAACTTCATCGATTATCAATAAATCAACACTATAAGTGTTTTTCACAATGGTGTTAATAATTTCTATTTGGCAACATTGTAGAACTCGATTTTTTGCTAATTCGACTCTTCATTGATTTTTTAGAACTTCAGTAGGAACGGCAATTAAGACTGTTAAATGAGGATTTCTTTTATACATTGATTGAATCAACATACAAGAGGTATAGGTTTTGCCTAGTCCCGTGCAAAACCGAAGACAAGCTCTACCACCACTATCAATCCATCTTTTAATTCCCAATCTTTGCCTTTCTGTTCTATCCATTATCGGCTTTTCGTAATTACATTCTCAAGAACTGGCAGTTCGATATTACGTGCAGCTGCAACCTTCTTGATATTATTCATCAGAGTAGTCCACTTCTTTATATGATAATCCAAATCATTATCAAGAAGAAGTAGAATCTTATCTCTTAGAGTCTTCAAAGTCATTGTAGAAAGTGAAGAAATCTTAGGAAGAGGTGGAAGTTGTACCAAAGATCTAAATTCTGCAAATGAGAGTCCTGTAGGACAAATCCTCAGCTTAACTGCTGGATTAAGTCCCAATCGCTCTTTAATTACCTCCATTCGATTTTGTGGTTTACCATTCATATCATTCTCAGAAAGTTCCACTTTCTCATCATTAGTCAACCAAATTCCCTGTGAAAGAATAAATTTATCACTTACCATCTTATTATTGAAAATATCGAGTCTGTCGAAACATGCATCCATCAACTGACTAATTGTGATACTCTCAAAGATTGGGTCTAGTCCTGTAAAAATGAGATTGACTGATTCATTTAGAATATTATTCTCATACTGAGATTTCTGAATATTGATAAAATCCAGAATATCTTTCTTAGTCTTAAGTGCAGTATTGCACTCATAGAGAATATGTCTTACGAACAACTCCACATTGCAGTCGTTCCATGTCTTAATAATATTCTCATGAATCTGATACTTTCCTGGCGCATAATGGCTTCCATTATACAGCATTTCATGACAATGCTTATACCACTTATTAAGATCTGCTTCTGACGCAGTCATAAGCTTAATATCATTACCATTCTTATCTCTTCATGTTAGAGCCTCAATGGACTCAATAGCATTCTGTAGCTTTTCTCCAAATTCTGTATTCATACTATTCAAATTTAAATTTGTCTTGTTTAATTAAATCTTGTTGTTTAAAAAAGTTGATAAAATAATTATTACTATAATTATATACCTGAAAATCTTTCGATTCTCGATTGAACCAAGTAGTAACTCCTGCTTCTACAATTTGATATTGGAGATATCCTGTATCTCCAACTTCAAATTCTTCAGGAATACTTCAATTTGGTACTCTAACTACTGTAATATATCTCAACTCATCAGTTTCTGGTCGATTTAAATCTTCAACTACATAAGCTTTATATTGAAAATCTTGTACGGCTAAAACCCTACAAAAAATTGTAATAGTCGTAGGTTTATTAGTCTCGATGTTCATAAGCGTGTAAAATTGAAGATTCTTTCACGAGCCAGCTTTCGTCGGAATGCGCGATATCATTAACTGTTCTGCTAATACTCATTTCTTCTACCTGTTCCACTAATAACATACCTTTATTCTTGTCATTACCAGTCAACCAACTGAAAGTCAGCCAATCCCTTTCATCAAATGCTTGATCGGTAATTTCATGAATCAGCTCTGTCGTGTAATTTTCCAACTCAACAGTAGCCTCAAATGGCATCAACATATCGTCAATCTTCTCATCAAATGAATCAATTACGGGATTCACGAATTCAACATCATTCTCATTGAGATACTTTCGAATCCATGTATGATGAAGATATTCTTCATTAGCACGTTCAACAAAATACTGTTCTAGCTTAGTAAGACCGCGTGTTCCGAAATAATTTGCAAAATTCATATAGATATTATGATTCTGCAATTCATGTTTTAGTTGACGAACAAGAAGTTCTTGAATCTTCTTACTAAGAGGACACTTAGAATCTTCCTTCTTCTGCTCGTCAACTGGATTTTCTTCATTTTTCTTTACTTCTTCATTTTCATTCTTTTTAATTAACATAAACATAAACATTAAACATATTAACTGGCTTCTGCCAATCTAGTAAATATGTATGCGATAACTTGTCTTATGGAAATTAAAATTATATATATTCTCCAATGTCAAGATAACATGAGAAGAAATATAGAATTCGCTTCCATTAACAACGAATCGCATTGGAAAATCATCATTGATTGTGAGGAATTTCAAGATATCTTTTTCATCGAAATACAATATATTGATTCCCTCAAATATTACTCCGATTTCTTCAAATTCAAAAGTGAATTCTTCTGACTTATCAAAATCCAATCGATTCAATAACAATTCTAATTTTCTATCTAGTGGCTGTAAATAGCCTCTTTCGTGAGGAATACATGGATACCAATGATTGCCAATCTTCTTCACTTTGAATTTCTTTTCCATAGCTTAAAACTTAAAAAATGGGTAATACTTCTTCAACAACTTCTTTTCCATTGAAATAAATCTGCTTCTTACTTCATCTGCATAATCATTTCGCTTACCATTAAAATTCTCAATTACATAGAATGGTGTAGACATTGCTCGTCTAACTGCGATACTCTGACCAATACGCTTATCGAATTGATCTGTTTCATCACAAATAGCCACTCCAAAATTTATAGTCTTAGACTCATCATCATAAACTGCACACATAGTAAATCGTCTAAAAAACTTTGAACTATTCCACATGTGTGTCTCTTCTGTAATTGGATTCTTAATTAGAATCTTTCCCTCAATAGGGCGGGAATAAAAATACTTGATGTACATAATTTTAATCTTTTACTTTTTCTAAAATACGATCAGCAATTGCATATAAATCTTTAGTCAAAACCTGAGTAATCACATCACTTCTTCCCGCACGTTGGTAGAATGTATATAATCCTTTAGTTGAATAAACATTTTTATCAATCACCTTCTCATTAATAAATTGAATTAATTTTTTTCGTTTAATAATTAAGAAATCGTCTTTTGTCTCAAATGCGATATAGTGAGCCTTTCCGAATAGTCATCCTTCTTTACCATTAACATTTCTCAATTCAATCCAGTGAATATCATTATTGAAATCATTATCTTTTCGATTAGCCTTTTTCATGCCTTTAACATCGAAATAATAATATTTTCCATTTCACTGCCAAATTAAGTCTATATGGTCTTTACAATCCTGCTCTTTTGTCGATTTGGTAACAATTCCTCCAATTCACTTTGTAAGTAAATAAGCAAATTCTTTTTCGACTTCAAAACCTTTAAACAAAAAATCATCCCATTTTGCCATAAATTACTTTTTAATAATTTCAACATATCGTGTATGTTGATTTTCGATATATGGATTTTTATCCTCAATCAAAACCTCTACAACAATATGCTTTCTAGTAAACCATCTCGGCAGAAACCATTTACGTTCTTTTATCGGTTCCTTTTTAGAATGTAATACAATAAACTTTTCATTTTTAAATTGATTTTTAATTGCAATTTCTCCTGGATACTTTAGATGCAATCGTGAGCTATTCCACTCATCTGTAATCAATGTATCCAAAACAAAATCTGGCGACTTGAAAATCGTATCTCGTAGAATCAATGTATCAACTTTTGAAAAATTCTCTAAGTCATAATATAATGCTTGAATCTTTCTGTCTTTGATTCGATTATCATTTGCCATCTTTTTCATCATTTTTAACAATGAATCTTTTGAATTCTTCAATTCAATTGTTGTCATGATAAACTTTCGCTTTTCTACTTTTAAACCGTCATTTTCAATTTGTGTAGCTTCTAGATTACTAAGTATTCTGTCATGATCTCTTCGTAGATTACGTACCTGTAAACACAAACCTAGCAATAATAAAGTAAAAATCAAAAATGAAATTACTTGTAAAATAATACTTTTCATTAGAGTGCTTTTTGCATTTTCAAACTCTTTAACATAAAATATGAAGCTTCCAAAATAGAATTTCCATATCTTACATAGAGTTTATCTTCAAAATCTTCTTCATTACAATACGCCATGATACAATCATTACCTTTCCAAAATATTGTTCTTCGATAAATTGCTTCATCTGTTTCAATTTCTCTAGGTAAAATATCTAGAATATCTTCCACAACGAATGCATCAATTCGTTTTTCTTCTGGTTCATCACCTGGTTCGACTTCGCGGTAGTCTTTTGTTTTCATCGCTACCAATTCAAAATCTTTTCCTACCCACCAATATAGACTGGCGGTTGATGTGTCAATACCTAAATAGCGCAGAACATTCATCTGCTGAATACTCAATACTTTGTCTTCCATCTTGAAAATTAATTTTTGTTTTTTTCAAAATACGCTACGATTATCATCATTATGATAATTGCTAGCAATATCACTAATCCTCTAATCTCTTCCATAGTTAATCTAATAAATCAGCATAACATTCTTTAATTTCATCGGCATGTTCATTAGCCCATGCTGTAAAATATTCTTCGGCATAACAATTGTGAGTTATCCATGCCATCGTTTTAAATAGATGTACTAATTCACAATCTACTTTTGTATCTTCTTTTACGGCTGTTAAATATAATCGCATTAGATCCGATGAAGCAGTTTTTTTATTCAGATATTTTGTACAAGCTTGATTGACATAATACTTTCGTAAATTATCGATATATCCTTCATTTTCAAAATTAATCAGATCTTCTATATAGTCATATAAATCATAAAAGAGATCAGAACAATGGTCTTTCCATTTACTAAGATTACTATTCAGATAATCATAAAAATAATTTTCAATTCCATCATTATTATCATCTACTTCAATCAATGACTTATCAATGCTGTCAATGGTTGCATTATAAGCACTTTGTTTAATATCGTCAATACAACGTGTAATTCTTTCACCGACAATTTGACAATTATAATTTTTCATATTATTCAATTAAAAAGGGGAAGAATAATTCTCCCCCCTGCTAAATTACTTATTAAATTCTTTCTCTAAATATTCATTATAATTATTACGAATATCATGATAGGATTCGATAGAAATACCTGCAATATCACATACGGAATCTGCATCATTCATGGTTACCACTCCCGAGCGTCGTACAAGTTCGTATCTCCAAAAATCAGAAATAGGATTAACTGCAGCTC
>JAGHSX010000013.1 GCA_018065645.1 Candidatus Scybalousia scybalohippi | reverse complement strand
TTTATCCAAATCCTGTAATGGATAATGCTGTGTTGAGTATAGATAATTTAAAGGAAGATGTAAAAGTTATCTTGACAGATGAACAAGGCAGAGAGATAAACCTTTCTACTATGAAAGCTGGAGAAAGAGAAATAAATCTAAATACAAGTTCTCTTGCTAACGGTATCTATTTTGTAAGAATAGTAGGAGAAAAAATACAAAGAACAGAAAAGATTATCAAGAAATAGTTTCTTTAGATAAAATTCAAACAAAGAAAAGCTCGCAGAAATGCGAGCTTTTTTGTTTTATAGAAGCAGAAAAAGGGGAGATAAAACTTGCTTTTATTAGGCTAAAACTAGGAGTTGAAATTCTGCAAGTCGGACTTGCAGATATTTTAAATCCGATTTGCAAAGAAAAAAACGCCGTTTTAAAAAATTAGAACGAAGAGTTATTTTTCTAACATCAAGAGTTATTTTTCTAGAAAGAAGATATGTGGGGATACAATAAATTTAGGGGTGGGAGATAAGATATTATTCAGACAAAATCTTGTCGAGTAAAGCGAAGATGTTCTTTTCTTCATTTTGCCAGCAAAGCTCTCTCTGTGCCTTTATGCAGTTGTCGCTCATCTGTTGCAGAGCTTCGTTGTCGTTAATGATAGAGTTTATTTTCTTCACAAGGTTTTCTCTGTTAGGATTGTCTATAGTCTGTCCTATATGGTAATGCTCCACAATAGGTTTTATCTCTTGCAGGGGAGTGCAAAGGATAGGTGTGGTAGCATTTATATATTCAAATATCTTGTTTGGAAGAGAGATGGCGTAGTTTTGATTGGTTGGTCTGTCAAGAGAAAGACCAAGTGTAGCATTACGGGTATAGGTCATCATCTCCTGGAAAGTCTTTCTGCCAAGGATAAACACTTTTTCTTCCAGATGGTTTTCTGCTACCTCTTGTTTAAGTATGTCTATGATGTCTCCACGTCCAAGGATAAGAAGCTTTGCATCTATATCTTTCATAGCCAAAACCAAGTCTTCAAGGCTGCGGTCTATGTTGGCAGCTCCTTGCCAGATAAGTATCTTTTCTTTTAGAGGGTAAGTCTTTCTTTCTTGGTTTTTCTCCTCATATAGAGGTATGTTTCTAACAATTATAGAATCTACTCCATATTCTTTTTTGAAATACTCTCTTATAGGTTCACAGACTGTGCTGACGTATTTCAAGTGTGGAACCATAGATTTCTCTAGCATCTTCCAGAACTTCTTTACACGAGGATTGTCTTTCAGCTCTGGTATCTCGGTAAACATCTCATGGGAGTCAAAGATGAGAGGCTTTCTTCTTATTCTGCTTACAAGGTAAAGAGGAAGCAGAGTGTCAAGGTCATTTGCCCAGAGTATGTCTGTCTTTTTAAAAAGAATCTTTAGGAAGAACTTTATGTTAAGCTCTGCATAATAAGGGAAGTTCTTTTTGAAAAAGAATCTTACAGGGTGAAGTGTGAAAGGCAGAGGCTCTTGCTTGTGATTGCCAACAAGACGTTTGCATACAAGATGCACGTCTAAGCCGTAATCCTTGAGACTCTTGCAAGTTTTCTTGACTCTGTTGTCTGAGAAAACATCGTTGCTCACACTTACATAGATTCTTTTCATGGAAAAGGAGTTTATTGTTCTATTCTTGAACCTTGTTTTGTTACAGTAAGTCTAGCTTGCTTGCCATGTATAAAGGCGTGATTGTTTGTTCCAATGTGACCACAAGGAACGTTGAAAGCTACAGGTATGTTCAACTCTTTTATGCTCTCGTATATTATTTCTTCTGCTTGTTTGCCAAAAGGAACAGCGTTGTCGTGCATATCGCTGAATGCTCCCACCACTAAGCCTTTTATGTTTTGGAGTTTGTTTGCACGTTTCAAGGCAAGCATCATACGGTCTATGTGGTAAAGGTATTCGTCAAGATCTTCTATGAATAGTATTTTGTCTTTTGTATCTTGAAAACTTTCGCTACCCAGCAAAGAGTAAAGCATAGAAAGGTTTCCTCCAATTAGTTCTCCACAAGCTTCACCTTCAATGTTCAAATCTTCGCTTTGTGTTTCTATTGTGGCTTTTCCTGTGAATAGGGCTTCTTTCAAAGTTTTTGTGGCAGAGTTCTCGTTTCTGTCTTCTATGTTTATAGGCATTATTCCGTGAATACCTTCTATGTTGTGCTTGTAGTAGATATGAGAAAGTATGGCTGTTACATCTGAATAACCTACTATCCATTTAGGATTCTTTTCCAGAGAAGAAAAATCCACCATATCCAGTATTCTTGCAGAGCCATAGCCACCTCTTGCGCAGAAGATAGCTTTTATGCTGTTGTCATATATCATTGCTTGCAGTTCTTCTGCTCTTTCTTTGTCTGTGCCAGCAAACTGGTTGCAACTTTTTCCTATAGTTTTGCCCACTACAGGCTGCAATCCCCAGGAAGCCAATAGTCTTATAGAAGGAAGAACTTCTGGTAAGGTTATTTTTCTTGCTGTGGAGATGATAGCTACTCTATCATCGGATGTAAGAAGTTTAGGAGTGATAGCCATAAGTTTTCAGTGTTTTATATTTTATGTTTGATGTAAGTAATCTGTAAACAAAATCTATTCCAAATGCAAAGATAACAAAATCTCGCCTTTTAGTCGCACCTTTTTCTAAGACAATTCATCTTTCAGGTAAACGCCTATAGAGTTTTTCTTGTCTTTTACAGTTTCTTCTGGAGTACCGCAAAAGACAACCTTTCCTCCCATATTTCCACTCTCGTTACCCATATCTATTATGTAATCAGCTACTTTTATAACGTCGAGGTTATGCTCTATTACTACCATGGTGTTGCCTTTTTCTACCAGTTTTTGAAGTACGTTTATAAGTATTCTTATGTCCTCGAAATGTAGTCCTGTTGTAGGTTCGTCAAGAATATAAAAAGTCTTGCCAGTATCTTTTCTTGATAGCTCTGTTGCCAGTTTTATTCTTTGAGCTTCTCCACCAGAAAGGGTCGTGCTGCTCTGTCCAAGGGTAAGATAACCCAAACCTACTTCATTAACTATATGTAGTTTTTGTACTATTCTTGGATAGTTGGCAAAGAAGTCTTCTGCTTCAGTAAAGGACATATTCAAAACATCGTTGATGCTCTTGCCTTTGTATCTTACCTCGAGTGTTTCTCTGTTGTATCTCTTGCCATGACAATCTTCACAGGTGACATAAACATCTGGCAAGAAACTCATCTCTAATGTCTTCACACCAGCACCCATACAGGTTTCACATCTTCCTCCTTTTACGTTGAATGAAAATCTTCCTGGTTTGTATCCACGTATCTTGGCAGTAGGAAGAGAAGCATACAAAGCTCTTATTTCATCAAAAACGCCTATGTATGTTGCAGGGTTACTCCTTGGAGTACGTCCAATAGGAGTCTGATCTATCTCTATTACTTTATCTATAAGTTCTAGACCTTCAATTTTTTTGTATGGAAGAGGTTTTTTGTCGCTACGATAAAAATATTGTGAAAGTATAGGGTGAAGAGTGTCATTTATCAGAGAACTCTTTCCGCTTCCACTCACACCTGTCACACAGGTGAATATTCCTAGAGGAATTTTTATGTCGGTATTCTTTAGATTGTTTCCAGTTGCTCCATACAAAGAAAGAAAATCTCCATTGCCTTTTCTTCTTTCTGCTGGAACTTCTATCTTTCTTATTCCTTTTAGGTAGTCTGCTGTTACAGAACCTTGCTCCAAGATATCTTCAGGTGTTCCTTGTGCTACTATCTTGCCTCCGTTTACCCCTGCGCCAGGACCTATGTCTACTATCCAGTCGGAAGACAGCATCATGTCTTTGTCATGTTCTACAACTATTACAGAGTTGCCTTTATCTCTAAGCTGTTTTAAAGAGTTGATAAGGCGTATGTTGTCTTTCTGGTGAAGACCTATGCTAGGTTCATCAAGAATATACAATACATTTACCAGTTCGGAACCTATCTGTGTGGCAAGTCTTATTCTCTGGCTTTCTCCACCAGAAAGAGATGCTGTACGTTGAGATAAACGAAGATAACCCAAGCCTACATCAACCAAAAATCCTATCTTGGTAAGAATCTCTCTAACTATCTCTTTACCTATTGCCAGTTGCTTTTCATTTAGTTGGCTAGGAAGATTGTTAAACCATTCTGCCAATTCTCTTAAATCCATATCGCAAAGATCTGCTATGGACTTGTCGAGAATTTTGAAACAAAGACTCTCTTTCTTTAGTCTTTTGCCTTCACACTCTGGGCAAGTCTTTGTAGAAAAGAATCCGTTAGCCCATTTTTGAATAGAAGCAGGAGCATTATCGCCTATCTGTTCTTTCAGAATGTTTACAAATCCTCTCCAGTGAAGATTTGAGAAGGCTTCTAGGTCTATATACTTACTTGAAGACTGTTCTTCCTCTCCATAAAGAATAATATCCAGAACTTCTTTAGGAAAATCTTTCAGTTTGGTTGTAATGCTGACACCATGCTCTTTGCAGATGTTGGAAATCTTTTCATTTAACCATACAGAACTCTCTGGATTAAGAGCTGTGATTCCTCCATTTTTTATGCTTTTGTTCCAGTCTGGAATAAGTTTATTGATGTCAACCTCTGTTATTTCTCCCAGCCCATTACATTTTGGACAGGCTCCATAAGGAGAGTTGAAAGAAAAAGAGTTTGGTTCAGGATCTTGGTAAGCTATGCCTGTGGTAGGGCACATAAGGTTTTTGGAATAATACTTGCACTCGTTTTTCTCTGGGTCAAGTATCATTATATTGTTTTCACCTTGTTTGAAGGCGGTGTTTATGCTTCGCTTTAGTCTGTTGGTGTTTTGAGCGTTGATAGTTATGGAGTCAATGACAAGTTCTATGTCGTGAATCTTGTATCTATCCAGTTTCATTCCAAAGGTTATGGTCTGAACTTCTCCGTCTATTCTTACTTTGGAGAAACCTTTCTTGGCTACATTTTGAAACAATTCTCTGTAGTGACCTTTTCTTCCTTTGATAAGAGGAGAAAGAATAGAAATGGTTTTGCCTTCCCAAGATTTTTGAATCATAGAGATGATTTGTTCCTCGGTGTATTTCACCATCTTTTCTCCTGTGTTGATAGAGTATGCGTCTGCTATTCTTGCATACAACAAACGCATTAAGTCGTAGATTTCTGTTACTGTGCCGACAGTACTTCGGGGATTTTTGTTTGTGCTTTTTTGTTCTATGGCGATTACTGGAGAAAGTCCTGTGATTTTATCTACTTCTGGTCTTTCCATAGAGCCAAGGAAATTACGGATGTATGCAGAAAAAGTCTCCAAATATCTTCTTTGTCCTTCAGCATAGATAGTGTCAAATGCTAGAGAACTTTTTCCGCAACCACTCAACCCTGTGATAGTTACTAAAGAGTTTCTTGGAATCTTTAAAGAAATATTTTGCAGATTGTGAGCCTTTGCTCCATAGATTTCTATCTGGTCTTTTTCTTTTATGTCTTTATTTTCTTTTTCCTTTTTAGCCATATTAAACTTCCTTAAAATGCAGCAACAAAATATCGTTTCAATAAAATATCTCTTTGTTTCAGTAAGAGGACTGACTACAACTCAGAGATGAATTCTTGAGGATTTTCCAAATCCTTTGTGCATTCTTTCCAAGAAAGAGAAGACTCTTTAAGTTTTCTTAATGTGTAAGTCTTACCTTCCTTGTTTGTAAGTTTCTTTGCCTTTAACTCTGGATTGGCAAATCTGAAGTATTTGTAAGGAGTGTTTATCTGCTTTGAGAAAGCATAGAAGTCAGATATTGTACTGTCAACCTTTATTTCTTCATATTCCAATGGTTGATAAGCATCTTGTTCTCTTAGATAGAAACCATATTGTTGAGGGTCTTCCATAAGTATTTTGTATGCAAGAATACGGTAGAAGTAACGTGCTGTTTCAGAGTTAAGAGCTAGAGAATAGTAGTCGTTTATGCCTTGCTCTTTCATACGAGATTTTAGTCCTCCTTCTCCGCAGTTGTAAGCAGCACAAGCCAAAGACCAAGCACCCAGTCTGTTTTTTGAACCATTAAGGTACTGAACAGCAGCTTTTGTTGCTTTCTCTAGATTGTATCTTTCATCGTATTCTTCTGTAACTGTCAGTCCATATTGTTTTGCAGTTGCAGACATGAATTGCCAGAAACCTTCAGCCTTGGCAGGAGATGTTACATTGTTTAAAGAGCTTTCTGCAACAGCAAGGTATTTTAAATCTTCTGGTCCACCATATTTTTTAAGGTATTGAGTTATCTCTGGAAAAAAGCGCCAAGCTCTTTTCATAATTATAAATGTAGAGTTGTGTTGGTACATGATGGCTGTAAGCTCTCTGTCCAATGCTTCTCTTACAAAGATGTTGTCCATAGGAACTTCCTCATCACAGAATGTTAGTTTCTCTGGTAGAGGCGCAGAAAAATTGTGCAGGTGTTCTTTAATGGTATTTCTGTATTGTACTTCGGAATTTTCTTTTCTTGTGGCAAAGATAAATATCTGCATACTCAAAGTTGCAACTGCCAAAACAATAGCAATTGAACTCAAAATAAGGGTAGTGTTTTTCTTCATTGTATTAGTGTTGGAAATTTTTTTGCAAAGATAAGATATTTTCAGTTTTTATTGTATCTTTGCCAAGCAATAACCTTTTTTAAAATGAATAAATTTTTTAGAGTACTGACAATATTTCTGGTATTTACTCTATTTACGGGAGTGAATGCATTCTCTCAAGTCCTTTCTAATTCACAAAAGAAAGATATTCTTAACAATTTTGATAAACAGATAAAGATAATCACAGCTATATCGCCAGACAATATAGATATGATTCCTGTATATAGTTATCAAGTGTCTAAGGCTGAAGATTTTCTAAGGGATAATGAGAAACACAATACAGATAAAGAAATCTATGACAAGTATCTGGAACTTAAGACTGTCCTTTCACATAGTAAGGAAGTAGTAGATTTTATTACACCAAGAGCATCTGAACTTTACTATATAAGGGCAATAAACCTGTTGACTAACAATAAAAAACAGGATGCTTATACTTATCTTCAAAAATCCATAGCAGCCAAACCAGATAATGTGATGGCTAACTATGAGTTAAGTAAGATGTCTTTGGATAGTAACCAGATAATAAATACAACAAACAGATTGGTTAATATCCTTACCAAGATGAAGCCAACGGAAGAAGAAAAACTTTTGTGTCAGAATATGATAGCATACACCTATGATAAAAACCTATTGCAATCTATGGCTTTGATAAAGCAGGGTAAGTATGCTTATGCTTATGATATTCTTTCCGAATTGGAAGCTTTCTGTAAGAAAGATGCTTTTGGTATTTGTCAGTCTTCTGTTGTGGATAAGAATATGGCTATCTGCAAGCAGGGAATATATGACAACCATATAGATATTACTAATCGAGCATTGAAAGTAGGTGATATAAAAGTTGCAGCTGATTTTGTTCAAAATACTTATGATTACTTCCAGCGCAATAGAGAGTCAATAGCAGATACAGATTCTTTCGATGAGGTTGTGAACAAGGTTGTTAATTCTTATCTGGCACAAGCCAAACTTATGAAAGAAGCAAGAAATAACGAAGCTCGTACAGATTTGTTGGCAAAAGCAAGAGAACTATCTGGCATGGTAGGTGGAAAATACGAGGAAGCAGTATTGAAACAAATAGCTTCTATTCAAGGGACTGTTGCTCCAAGTGATGCAAAACTGGATTCCATAGAAAATATTGCACAAAACAAAGGCTATTCTTTGGATTATCCAGAGTATATAAAAGACACAACTTCTATTGCAACAGAACAGGTTACACAGATAGAAAAAGATTATATACCTTCTTCTGAAAACAAACTTCCAAAAGAAAGTGTTGCTGTAGCAACTACAAAGGTCAAGACTATAGACAAGGCAATAGATGATAAATTCTATGAGACTCGTACTTACATGCAAGTAAACAACTATGAGAAAGCCTTGGAAGTATTGGAAAAAGCAAACAGACTGGCAAAGATAGAAGGCGACAAAAAGGCTGTAGAGGCTATGTATAAGCGGGCTATAAGAGAGATAACAGTCAAGAGAATGTCTGCTGCAGAATATGCTATCTTTGAAGGCAATGTAACAAAAGCAGATTCTTTGGTCGCTTTGACAGATGACCTTATCACAGAATACAAGATGAAAGAAGATACAGCAATCGTCCGTATTATGAATTCTTATCTAAGAGCAATAGATGATAAGGTATGTTCAAAGAAACAGGATGAGATAAATGTATTGGTTTATGATATCTTGGAATGTATCCGTAAGAATGATTTCTTTACTGCAGAGGCTTACATAAATAAGGCTATGGAGATAAAAGGAAACAACGAGTGCAGATTGGATAAATCTAGAATAAGAAGTTTAAAACGCCAGATAGAAGAACCTCTTCAATATATAGAAATGAAAGAAAATGCTGAGGAGTATTTAGCTAATAAAGATACAGTGAGATTTTTCTTGGAATATTCTAAACTGGAATATTTCTTCAATACCAAGAAACTTGCAGAGATGAGCGT
Organism: Candidatus Scybalousia scybalohippi; assembly: GCA_018065645.1. Lineage (GTDB taxonomy): Bacteria > Bacteroidota > Bacteroidia > Bacteroidales > P3 > Scybalousia_A > Scybalousia_A scybalohippi. The sequence continues at coordinate 4,707 of JAGHSX010000013.1, read as the reverse complement.
TCAACACCAAAGCTTGAGAAATTTGCTTTATGCTATGAATGATGATGCTCTTTCTATAAAGATTGCAGAAAGCCTTATCAAGTATCAGCAATACGAAGGTGCAATAGAAGCAATAGGTAGTTTGAAGAATATGGGATACAAGGCAAAGCATACAAAGAAAATTCAAAAGAAAATTGGACAGATGATGTCTTTGCAAGACGTGAAACGTCAAGAGAAAATTTCTCAAAGTTACAGAATGGAAGATAAGTACAACAACGATAAATGGTTTAAGTATTTCTTGAAAGAGTACAAAAAGAATATGATAAAATTCCAAAAGATGTCATTTTAAAAAAGTAAGAGTATGAAAAAGATATTTTTTATTGCATTGGCTACGCTATTGTTTGCTTCATGTGCTACAGTAAAAACAGAAGGATCAAAGGTTAAATTTCAAACTGTACAAAACTATTTTATTAAAAATGATCTTAAGATCTCTGTTCCAAACAAAATTACAACAAAAGAAGAATTTGAGAAATACTTTGGTACAGCTACAACTCAATGGTATGGAAAACCAACAAAAATCAATTTTGAAAAAGAATTTGTAATAGTAGTAGCTTTGCCAGAGACAGATGAACAGACAACTATGAAACCTGTAAAAGTTTTTCAAGGCAAGAACAATCTTGAATTCTCTTATACAATAGAAAAAGGAGAAAAACTGACTTATAAAATTTTGCCTTTCGTAATGGTAAAAGTTGATAAGAAATATGATATGCCTTTGACTTTGATACAGACAGAAGTTAAATAATTTTTGAAATCCATAGAGGAAATATATAATGTAAACGAAGTCGTATTCTATGATTAGGATATGACTTCGTTGATTCTTTGATAAGCCACAATACAGGTATGAAATTTACTCAAACAAAAAGTGAAGGATTGCTGAATATGATTCGCAATGGTCAGAATATGACATTGCGACAGCAAGTATCTTTGACTTTATTGTTGAGTATTCCTGGATTTTTTGCTCAGATATCCCACATTATCATGGAATATATTGATGCTTCTATGGTAGGCAGTTTAGGAGCAGAAAGTTCAGCATCTATAGGTTTGGTAGCTACAACTATGTGGCTGTTTTGGGGTTTAACTTCCTCTATTGCCTCAGGTTTTAGTGTACAGGTCGCTCACTTTATGGGAGCTAACAAACAGAGAGAAGCTAGAGATGTACTTAGACAATCCATAGTTGCAACACTTGTTTTTTCTATAGCTCTGGCTATGGTAGGAATTGGGATTTCTTCTTATCTTCCTGTGTGGTTAGGAGGAACAGAGGAAATAAATGGAGGCGCTTCTGCCTACTTCCTTATTTTTGCAGCATCCATACCAGTATATCAAATGCACTTTATTGGTGCCAGTATGCTAAGGTGCTCTGGTAATATGGCAACACCTAGTGTGTTGGACGTGTGTATGTGTCTTATGGATGTTGTGTTTAATTATTTCTTTATCTTTATCTTGGACATGGGAGTTGTAGGAGCTGCAATAGGTACCTTGTGTGCAGAAACTATTACAGCAGTACTTATGATGTATTTCCTTTGTTTCAAAACTAAGGAAATGAAGATAGTTGGAGAGCATGGCTCATTTAAGCCTACTCGCAAATGTATAGCTAAAGCTATCCGTATAGGTCTGCCTATGGGAATAGAACATATAGTGATATGTGTAGCTCAGATATTCACTACCGTAATAGTTGCACCATTAGGTAAGTATGCTATAGCAGCCAATAGTTTTGGAGTTACAGCAGAAAGTCTTTGCTATATGCCTGGATATGGTATAGCAGATGCTGCAACAACACTGGTTGGACAAAGTCTTGGCGCTAAAAGAAAGGAACTGGTGAAGCGTTTTGCCAAAATAACTGTCGTTATGGGAGTATTTTCCATGACTATAATGGGAATAGTAATGTATATAGGAGCCCCACTTATGATGGCAATACTTACTCCTGTAGAACAGATAAGACAGTTGGGCGTAAGTGCTTTGAGAATAGAAGCCTTTGCAGAGCCTATGTTTGCAGCTTCCATAGTATGTTATGGAATATTTGTAGGAGCAGGAGATACTATAATTCCAGCAGGAATGAATTTCCTTAGTATTTGGGCTGTAAGACTGACATTGGCAGCATTACTTGCACCAACTATGGGATTGAACGGAGTGTGGCTAGCGATGTGTATAGAATTGTGCTTTAGAGGAATTATCTTCTTGATAAGACTGAAATGGGGAAGATGGATAAAAACTGAGAAAATATGATGTAAGATGAATTTTTATATGGATAAATACTATAAAAACTGATAAAAAGACTAACTTTGTAAAAATAGGAGAAAATAAAAATGGAAAAGATATTAAACAAAGAATTTGCTGGCGAAAGGCCATTATACAATACTAAAGACTTATACCTTGAGGATGTTACAATACATGCAGGTGAAAGTGCATTGAAAGAAACCAAGAATATAGAAGCAGTTAAATGCAGATTTGAAGGAAAATATCCTTTTTGGGAAACATACGGCTTCAAGGTTAAAGACTGTCTTTTTACAGAAGGAGCAAGAGCTGCTTTGTGGTATAGTACAGATCTTGTAATGGAAGATACTATGGTGGAAGCACCAAAGATGTTTAGAGAGATGCAAAGACTGAAACTGAAAAATGTTCAGATACCTAATGCTCAGGAAACTCTATGGCATTGCAAAGATATAGAACTAGATAATGTGCAGACAGACAAGGCAGATTATATCTTTATGCATTGTGAAAATATAAAGATAAACAACTATAGGCAGAATGGTAACTACTCATTTCAATACTGTAAGAACGTAGAAATACATAACTCTATACTTAACAGTAAGGATGCTTTCTGGAATACAGAAAACGTGACTGTATATGATAGTGAGATAAATGGAGAATATCTTGCGTGGTATTCCAAGAATCTGCGTTTGGTAAATTGTAAGATTTCTCAAACTCAGCCTTTGTGTTATGCAGAAAATCTTATACTTGAAAATTGTACTTTTGCAGAAGATTCAGACCTTGCTTTTGAATATTCTACAGTACAGGCAACAATAAATGGTAAGGTAACTTCTGTAAAGAATCCTATGAGTGGAAAGATACTTGCTGATGGATATGGAGAAATAATATTGGATGAAAATGTTAAGCAACCAAACGATTGTCAGATATTAACAAGATAAAACAAAGACAGATAAATATGAAATACGATTTTGATAGCATAATAAACAGACGTGGTACTCATTGTGTGAAATGGGACAATGATAAAGAGGAAGATATTATCCCTTTGTGGGTGGCAGATATGGATTTCAAGGTTGCTCCTTGTATTCAGCAGGCTATAGAAAAAAGAGTGAAGCAAGGAATATTCGGTTATGTTGAAGTTCCAGACAAGTATTATGAAGCTATAGTTTCTTGGTTTGGAAAAAGACATAAGTGGACTATCAATCCAGAAAGAATAATCTATACTACTGGCGTAGTTCCTGCTATGAGTGCAGTCATCAAAGCTTTTTGTAATCCAGAAGACAAAGTCTTGATACAATCTCCAGTTTATAATTGCTTTTTCTCCAGTATCAGAAACAATGGCTGCGAAGTTATAGACTCACCATTGATACTTAAAGACAATAGATATGAGATAGACTTCAACGATTTTGAAGCAAAAGCAGCCGATGAAAAGACAAAGATTTTCCTTTTATGCAATCCTCACAACCCAGCAGGAAGAGTATGGAGCAAGTCTGAAATGGAAAAGATTTTGGAAATATGTATGAAGCACGATGTCCTTGTTGTAAGTGATGAGATACATTGTGAGTTGGTATTGCCGGGAAACAGATATACTCCATTTGCATCTATAAGCAAGAATGCTGCCAAGAATAGTGTGGTGCTTTGCTCTCCAAGCAAGTCTTTCAACATTGCAGGATTGCAGACAGCTAACATAGTTTGTCCAGACGAAGAATCTCAAAAGAAGATAAACAAAGCTATAAACATCAACGAGATTTGCGACATTAACCCTATAGGCGTTGAGGCTTTGATAGCAGCTTACACTCAAGGAGGAGAATGGATAGATGAACTGAATCAGTATATCAGCAACAACTATACACTTCTAAACAATTTCTTCTCTCGTTACTATCCTCAACTTCCTGTTGTGAAGATGGAAGGAACTTATCTTGCTTGGATAAACATAGAAAAGACAGGCAAAACATCAGAGCAGGTATGTCAAGAGTTGAAGGAAAAAGCAAAGGTAAGACTTAATCCAGGTACTATGTATGGAACAGAAGGATTTGTAAGAGTAAATCTTGCTTGCTCACAAGGTCTTTTACAAAGAGCACTTATACAGATAAAGAAAAGTGAAGTTTTAGACGTAGTCAAGTAGTATCGTTTAAAAAAACTTTATCAATAAATTTGAAAAGCGGATTGTTACATACAACCCGCTTTTTTTTCGTTTCAAAAGAAAAACATCAAATGCCACGAAAATAAAACTTCGTTTTAGAAAATTAAAACGAAGAGTTAGAAAAATAAAACGAAGTTTTATAAAAATGAAACATTTTGTAAGTTTTTGTAACAAATAGTAAGAAAATATATTTGTTCAGTGTTTGAAAATGTTATAATTTTGCATCAAATACTAAAACAAATGTGTAATTGTAATGAAACTGCGGAATATCTCAGCATTTCCACGCAGACATTGCGAAAGTCTAGAGTATTGTATTAGCA
>JAGHSX010000007.1 GCA_018065645.1 Candidatus Scybalousia scybalohippi | reverse complement strand
GAAAGAATTAACCCTTCTGTGAAAGGGGCTGAAATTATTATGAAAAGATTTTCGGAAGATACAAATAAATTAAGTGAAAAATTCAAAGAAAAAGAATTAGATACTAAGTCGAAAGGAGAGAATATGGAAGGAAACAAGAATCTTTCAGAGCAACCTAAAGACGAAAACGAAGACATTGTTATGGAAGAAGTAAAAGAATTTCCAAAAGACAAAGAAAAAGAAAAAGAAGTCGAAGATGAAGTAGCAGAAATGGCTAGTGAAACTGAAACGGAAGAAAAAGAAATGTCTTGTGGTGAGTCAGATTCAAATAAAGAAATGGGTTGTGACGGAGAAGGCAAGAAAATGTCTGAAAAGGAATTTGCCATTGATTTAGATGGATTATGGGGAAAAATTTACGATATTTTAGAAGCAAAATACCCTAATGAAGAAACAGAATATCCAGAATCTATCTATAGAATTTATGGAATTTACGAAGAAGATGGACAAAAGTTTGTTGTTCTTAAAAAGAGAGCAGACGATACAACTTATAAGGCAAATATCGTTATTGAAGACGAGAAAATTGCTTTAAGTGATGAACTTGTAGAAGTTAAAATTGAAACAAAATTTGTTCCAATTGAACAAGTAAGAGAATTTGCAGAAAACGAATATAAAGAATTTGCAGAAAAACTATTTTCTTGTGAATTAAAAGAAATTGTTGAACAAGTTGTTGAATTAAAGAAGTTTATGGACACAACAGTTAAGACAAACACAGAAAAGAGGTTTGCTGAAATTATGGTTGAACCTAAATTATGTTTGGGCGAAAAGGCATACAATGTATTGTTTGAAGAAGGTAAGACATTATCATTAAATGAATTAGATGCGTTTGAAACAAAGGTTAAGGCTTTTTGTGAAGATGCACCTAAGAAACAAGAAGAAACAAGCGATAATGAACTTATGAAATTTGCTTGTGGAGAAGATACAAATAATAATATTGAACAAAATCTTGATGTATGGTCAAGAATTGCTAATTATTAAAATAAAAGGAGAATAAAAAATTATGGCTAATGGTTTTATTATCGAGTCTGCAATTGAGGCTCAAAATATTGACAAGTTAAACAGAAGTGTTAAGTGTGCAGATGATGTACACGGTGGTGCTTTACTTGCTCTTGCACCAAGCGGTGTAAAGGGAGATGAAGTATGGACAGCTACAAAGCCTGCTACTGGTGCTTTGAATGGTTTATGGATGGCTTATAACCCAGAAGTTAAGTATCTCAAGATTAACGGAAAGAAAATTAGTGGTTGGGGAATTTCTAAGGATATTCGTGATTACACAAATATTGCTGGTGAAATCTTTGACGCTTTCAAACTTCGTGTAGATGACGAAATTGAATTTTCTGCTGATTGTGTAGACACACCAGACGATGTAGTTGCTGGAGATTATCTTGAATCAAAGGCTGACCAATATACTCTTCATAGAGTAGCAAAGAATACTGGTGCAACAAGTGGTCATACAGCACTTCAAGTAGAATGGGTTGGAACATTTGATTTCCCTCAAGCTGGTTTTGGTGTTGATAAAGTTAAGTGCTTTAGAGCAGTAGTTGTTGCTGAGTAATTACAATTAAAAATCAGAATATATAAAGGAGATAATAGATTATGGAATTTACTAATGTAAAATTATTCTCTGCTCAATCAGCAGATTTATGTGAAGCTATTAAGGCTTATGCAAACGAATGTGTAAATGAGAGAAAGGGCGTTAAGGCTTTCTCTGAACATTCTAAAGAAGAAATGGGTAAACTTGTAAACAAGGCTTTTGCACAAGAACTTGTAAAGCAAAGTGGTTTTGCTCTTGAAGATGGTATGGATAAGACAGCTATCAAGAGATATTCACTTAACCCACAAGTTAAGTATTTTGCAAATGAAATTAGAGACGTAATGGTTGACGCTATTATGCCAATCGTACTTTCAAATTCTTCACTTAGATTTGTGACAGACATTAAGTATGCAGATTTAGGAGATACAATTAAGTTTGACCTTGAATCTGATGGTCTTTTCACAGTATCTAAGGCTGGAAATAGAAAGCGTCATTATCCTATTCAAAAGACATTTAGAACATCTGTTACTTTGACAGGTGATAATCACGAAATTGCAGTAGGAACAACTCTTTATGAGGTTCTTACAAACCAATCTTATATTGCAGAAGATGTAATGAGAATGGCTTATTCTATGGAATATGCTATGCTTTCAGACGGTTATGATGCTTTCATTAGTGCTGTTGGTACAATTCCTTCTGAATTAACAACAGTTGGATTCAATGAAAAGGCTATTGTAAAAATTTGTGAAAAGGTTTCTGCATATAACGGAGGTCGTAAGGCTGTTATTATGGGAACACCTACAGCATTGAAGAATGTGTTACCTTCAAATGCTAATTATAGATATTTGCTCGATTCAGAGTATGTAAAATTGGGACATCTTCAACAATTTAACGGATTCGATGTACTCCCAATGGAAAACGTAGCAGACCCATTTGGAGCAACAGATTATGCTATGAAGTTTGATGATACAAAACTTTATATCGTATCTCCAGCTTCAGATAAGTTAATCAAGTTAGGTGTATTTGGTGGTACTATTACTCATACAGACGCACCATATGATAATGCTAATAAGTCTATTGATACAGTTACAGAGAAGGCTTGGAACACAATCTTTGCAACTGGCTCAATTATGGGTAGCGTAACTGGATTATCTTAATCTTAATTTATTAAACAATAAAGGTTGTCATTTGAAACATAATGGCAACCTTAGTACATATGGAAGGGTAATAAAAATGGCAAATGTAAAGAAGAAAGAAAACGAAAATGAAGCTACAAGTACAAAAACAACTTCAACTGCAAGTAAAACAACGAGTACAAAAAGTAGTAAATCAAAAGCAAAAGAATCAAATCAAGATGATATTATTAAGCAATTAATGGCTCAAATTGAAGCTCAAAATAAAATGATGCAAGAATTACAAGCAAAAGTTGATGCTCAACCACAAGCTCAAATTCAATCTAATTCTTTTATTAGAGCAGAAGAGAATTTTGGTGGTAAGAAAATTAAAGTTATTAACTTATTAAACTGTGGACTTAATCTTTCAACAGAACCAGACGGACAAGGTAGAGCATACACATTTGCAAAATATGGCGACTCAAGAATGATTAAATTTGATGACCTTAATGATATTGTTTCAACATATCCAAATGCAACAGAAAATGGATATTTTTATATTACAAATCCAGACGTTGTTGAATATTTTGATTTGACAGAAGAATATAAACATATTTATACCAAAGAAATGATTGACAGTATTATTAAATTAGAGAACGATACTGATGTTGATTTGTTTATTGGTATGAATGAAGAATTACAAAATTCAACAAAGATTGCTATTGCAAATAGAATCAATGCAAATGAAAGAATGGATTATAACAACCTTAGAAGAATTAAAGAAGAATGTGGAATTGATATTGAAAAAATTGCTAATGAATTAAAAGAAAATTTTAGTACAAAACCACAAGAATAAAAAAATAAATTTGATTAAGGGGTATTTTAGCCCCTTAATAGTACATAGAAAAATATTAAAGAAAGGAGAAAGTGTTTAATGGGTACAAGTTTTAATGAAATATCTGATTTGGCATACTCTACACTTTTTATCAATTATAAACTAGATAATTTATTAAAAGCAGACGAAAAAGTTTTTTATAAATTTCTAAGTGGAATGGTGTTAAATTCTGCAAGTATGTTCAATGGTGCATTAGACAATTTAGCCTTTCACGAAGAAAAAATATTTAATAAAGATACTTTTGAAGAAGATACTGTATATGTATTTGATAGAGAGTTAAGTGGTAAAGAAAAATATATTTTGGCTCTTGGTGTATCAATAAGTTTATATAAAAGAGAACTTGACGATGTTGTAGTATATCGTGGCAAAGTCACCACAAAAGAATTTCGTGATATATCAAATTCTTCTATGTTAAAGGCTAGACAAGAAAGACTTGGTGCTATGCAAGAAGAGTTTGACCAAGAAATTACCGCTTTACAATTAAATTCTATTGGCACAAATGGTATGGATTTCTTTAGCAATGGGGGTGTATAAATATGTTAAGTGCAAAAGAATACTTAAACAATATAGCACAAACACCTAAAGAGTCTTACAAAAGTATTATTCAAGCGTCTCTTATTTCAGAATGGGAAGATAATACTCAAATGCACACGATTAAAGAGCAAAGAGCATTACCATTTGTAAACGAGTATGATGAATATGAAGTTTATCTTGATACAATTAGTGATGATATGATAAATACTAGCAAAGTTTATAGTGACTTTGTTAAAATTATATTCAAAGATTGCGACCACAAACAGAATTATAAAGGTCAATATTATAAATTATCAATAGACGATAATAGCAATGAAGAATATTATATTTGTTATGATAGAATAAATAGGCTATCACAAATTTCTGACACAAAAGTTGTTCGTTGTAATAATGTGTTGACTTGGAGAGACAAATATGGTAATATAGTAACTATGCCTTGTTATTTAGGTACTGATATTACAAGTACAAATAATCAAGTATCAAAAGACGCAATCATTCCAAATAACAGAATGATTATTCTTATACAAGCAAATGACTATACAACAAGTATTAGAAATAACCAAAGATTTATGTTTCAACATTCTAGTTGTTTTAAGGTTGAAGAAGTAAACAATTTTATGCAAGAACAAGGAACAGACGGAGAAATAACTTGTGTTAAAATTTATGTGTCGTATAGTGATATGTTACCAAATGACAACAAAGAATTAAATATTTGCGACTATTATGATAATCATTTTACATTAACTTTAGACCAAGAAGATGACATTGAGCAAGTTAATGGATTTATTGGTAAATTAAATGCTATTGTAAAAGATAGTAATGACTGTATTGTAGATATGCCTTTAGAATGGTCTACAAGCGATTCTAAGGTGGTTGAAATTGATGAGCAAGGAAATTATCGAGTCATAGGAAAGAATGGCGATATAGCTATTATACGCTGTTCTATGATAGATAATAAAGACATATATGATACTGTTACAATTAAAGTTGTCGAAAATTATGTTGAACAAAAAGAAATTATAATTACACCTAATGATATTAAATATATTAAACAAGGAAATAGCCAAGAATTTAATTGCGGTGTGTTTGTAAATGGACAAAAACAAGATATAAAAGTTTATTGTAATGGTAGTGGTGTTGATAATAAGTATTACAATATTGAAGAAACAAAAAATGGTTATAAAGTAACTAATATTAAGACTACTACAACACCTTTAATTTTAACATTTAGTGCAGAAGATTGCGATAATGTTGAAATCAAAATATTATTGAAAGGGGTGGTATAATGTGCTAAACAACGGTGAAAACTTAATGGTTTACAATGATTTTTCAGATGTACCATATATCCCTTATAAAATTCTTGAAGAAATGCTTACAGACGATAGTAGAGAAGTTAATGATTTATGGAAATTATTAAAATATGCTACTTATGATTGTTTAGATAAAGATGACTTGACTTTTGACGAAAAAAGTGATATAATATGGCGTGGAGAAAGTATGGAACAAGACTATACTATATTCTTAAAACCATTGGTAGGTTCTTCATTAGATACAGCGGAGTCTCAAATTCAAATGAGACTATTTAGATATAACACTTCTCCAATAAGTAGGTTTGACGCTATTGTAACATTTGAAATTGATTTTCTTACAAATGATAAAACTTGTTTAGTTGACAATAATGGTATTATTTGTGAAAGAACAGATTTATTGGTTTCAAAATTTTTACAAGTATTTAATGGTAGAGATATAGGTGTTGGAATATTATCTTATGATAGAGAATTGGCAAGAGGTTGCCAAGATTTATTATCTATAGGAAACAGTAAAGATATTTATGGTAGGTCTTTAGTTATGGCTTTACAATATACTTGTGGTAATATAGGTGGTGGTACTTGTGGTTGATATTAAATTATATGAACAAGAACTATCTAATAGTGAACCAATTATATACAC
>JAGHSX010000120.1 GCA_018065645.1 Candidatus Scybalousia scybalohippi | reverse complement strand
TTTTTGTTGTTCTGTGTTCGTGTTTTTGTTCTGTTGTGTTGTGTCCGTTTATTTGGTTAAGTCCAAATATTTGGACAATAAAAAAGAAAAAGAAAAGGCGGAAAGTGTCTGCCGTTTGTGTTCTGTTGTTCGTGTGCTTTTGTGGTGTGCGTCTGTAATCTGTGGGCGGTTGGTGTTCTGTGTTGTTTCAGTTTGCGAAAATCTAAAACAAAAAGAAAAAATAAAAATGTGGAAAACATAAAATAAAATTGTGGAAAACTTAACGCCCATGGTAGATATACCACGATTAGAAAAACACACCCCCACCCATTGATTAGGGAACGGCGTGGGCTCACGACATTTCTCCGAGAGAGTATCTCTCACGGAATTTTTAGATAAATACTGGCTTTTAAGAGCCTTTTTACCGCTTTTACCTCATTTTTGGCAATTCAACGTGTGTAAAGTGGTTATATCTAATTTGGCTCTCATATAGTTGTTTTACAGCCCTACAGCAGTCTATTAAGTTCTCAAAATCTAATTCTTGGTAGTTGTCAGAGTTTCTATACATCATTTCATATGTGGTTTTGACATAAAACTCACTTGCTATATATTTATATGATCTACGGTATGGTTCATATACATCAATTACCATTTTTTTATATTCAAACTTTCCGTCCTTTTCCAGATAGTACATATCAACATAAGTATTCCACCCAACCAAATAGAACCCTTTAACAAATTCTAAAAACTTTGGTGCTATCTCTGGCATAGTTGGGTATATTTCATATTCTTTATATTTTTCTCTTTCAGCTAGTTTGTGTATTTTAGGGTTTACGTATGTATGGAATGTATCTACGATTTGGTTGTCTATAACTTTTAGACAAGCAATTTCTAAAATCTTGCCATGCTTTCCTAAACCTGTTGTATAAGTTTCTAGTAAACAATAGTCTTTAAGGGCTTTCCAATCATAACTAGGCATATTCATATTTTAACATTGTCAATAAAAGAGTGCGACAGGGGGCATATATTTGTATGTGATAATGATATTGCTAGAAATGGCTGTGGAGGTCTATTCTAGCAAGTGAACACCTTTCTAGGTGTTTTTCTTTTTTCTTTTTTCGTTGGTCGGTCGTTGGCGAGTGGACGCAAAACCTGACATCTATTAGGTTAGCCTTTGGGGGTGTTTATATCTTCTGTTTAGCCAAGCAGTTAAGGCAACGGTCTTTGAAGCCGTCATCATAGGTGCAATTCCTATAACAGAAGCCAATTAAAAAAATATGCAAAGAAACAAAATATATAAGACTAGCCAATGGAAAAAAGTAAGGGAAGAAGTATTCAAGTTAGATCATTACGAGTGTGTGAGATGTAATCACACTCTTTTTGATAAAAAGGGCGAGAAGAAACTTGTGCGTCCTGTATTGGTACATCATATTTATCCTGCAAAGGACTATCCACAATATATGTACCAAATCTATGTAAATGGGAAACGAAATCTTGTATCTCTATGTAATGACTGCCACGAGGAATTACACGGAAGAAAGTTTAACCCTAGCGAACATTTTACCAATGAAGAAAGGTGGGACTAATGGAAAAAGAGTTCAATTTTGATGAAACCTATAACAACATTCTTGAACAAGCAAAAGAAAACGGAATGTATGATGATATGGTTTTTCAAACTTTAATGAGAGAGTTTAAGAGTGTGAATGAGCTTTGTTTACGTATGAAAGAGGACATAGACAATGCACAAATCTCTGATGTTGAAGAAGGAAGCACAGGACAATTCAAACTTAAATCAAACCCTGTCATTAAAGACTATTTGGCAGCACAAAAGAACCTAGTAAACATTAGTGCTGCACTTGAAAAGAAGTTAGCAAATGTAAATCAATCAAACGAAGATGATTGGTTGTAAAGAAATTGATGATTACATTGTTGGTGTAGAAAATGGAAGCATTAAAGCCAACGATGATATCAAGAAACAATGCGAACTTGTAAAAAGAGCATTTGCTAACGAAAGTATTTATGTTGATAAAGAACAACTTGCTGGATATATGAAAATTGGCGAGTTGTTTTTTGAAAAGATTTATCCTTACGAGAAATTCTTAACAGCGTGTATCTTAACTACCTATACAAAAGAAAACAAACCTAGATGGTATTGGTTTTTAGGAATGATAGGTAGAGGTGCTGGTAAAGATGGAATGATTGCATGGTGGTCTTTATGTTTGGTATCTAAATACAACAAAATACAAAAGTATGATGTTGATATTTGTGCTAACAACGAAGATCAAGCAGTTAGACCAGTTAAGGATATTACAGAGTTTTTAGAAAGACCTGACTTATATGAGAAAAATAAAAAGTCATTTAAGTGGACTATTGAAGAAGTTAAAGGTCTTGCTAATAAAGGTCGTATTAAAGGACAAACCAATTCGCCAAAAGGCAAAGATGGTTTAAGAACTGGTTGTGTAATATTCAACGAGGTTCACCAATACGAAGATTACGACCAAATAAAAGTATTTACTACTGGTTTAGGCAAAGTTGCACACCCACGTAGAATTTCGTTCACCACTAACGGTGAAGTTAGAGAAGGTGTACTTGATGACTACTTGCACAATGCCGAAGCAGTATTAAATGGCGAAGAAGCTGATAACGGACATTTCTATTTCTTGTGTAGATTAGACAACAAAGAAGAAGTAGATGATGAAAGTAATTGGTATAAAGCCAACCCTAGTTTAGAGTATAACGAAACATTACTTGATGAAACTAGGACAGAATATCACGAATGGAAAAAAGATCCATACAAAAATAGTTCATTTATGACTAAACGTATGAACTTGCCAATTCGTGCTGATGAAAAAGCGGTAGTTGATTACGATTACATCAAACATACTAACCAGCCTTTAATAGATTTATCTAAAAAATGTTGTGTTGTAGGTGTGGACTTGTCAAGAACTACCGATATGTGTAGCGTGAGTGCTTGGTTTAAGATTAAGGACAAACGCTATGTTATTAACCATTCTTGGATATGTACAAAATCAAAAGACTGGGAAGAAATAACCGCAAAGGATAACTTTGGTAAGTGGGAAGAAGAAGGACTACTTACCATTGTTGATAACTTTGAGATTTCACCTAAATTGATTGCCGACTATATCCAAAACTTAAAAACTAAATACAACATATTATGTGTTGCGATAGATGATTTTAGACAATCAATATTCGCAAGAGAACTTAATATGATTGGTTTTAGTAAAGAAAACAAAACACTAAAACTTGTAAGACCTAGTGATATTGCAAAAGTAGTTCCAGTAATGGAAAGTTTATTACTTAATCAAAACATTATTTTAGGTGATAACCCTGTATGGCGATGGGCTTGTAATAACACAAAGGTTATTTCGTGGAAAGCACGTAGTACAAGTGAAAGTGAATTAGGAAATCAAATCTATGCGAAGATAGACGCTAAACGTAGGAAAACTGATCCATTTATGAGTACAGTTGCTGCTGCAACTTGTGATTTATTACTACCTGAACAAATTGATATAGACACAAGTTTATTTAGAGCAAAGACAATTTAGCGTACGTGCCACGTACGTGCAACGTACAAGCATTAGCATATACAT
>JAGHSX010000086.1 GCA_018065645.1 Candidatus Scybalousia scybalohippi | reverse complement strand
ATATTCTGCACAGGTATTTTCCTTATATCCTTAATCAAACGAAGACCGAAAAACAGAAATATTTCATTTGCATTGATTGTCCCTATATATATAATGTATGGATTTTTGGTGTATAGGCTGTGTTCATTCTTCGATGGAATCTCCTTGAACCTATATAGCAATGAAATAAAATACAGCAATATACTATACTCAATAGTAATGCTTGGAGTAGGATTCTGGATTTACCTTTTGACAATAAAATTGTTTAGAATACATAAAAAGAGTAAATATTTCATAGTAAACAAACTTTTAATTGTACTTGTATTATCCATTGTCTGTGGTTCTACTATGGAGATTTTCTCATACCTGAAAATAAAAGAAGGTATGGAAAATAAAGCTAAAAGTCTTTCTGTACACAGAAATCCAGAGACAGAAGCATTATTTGTAAACAAAATATTGGATTTGGAAAGTGATGACAAATTTGCAAAACTAATAGAAAACAAAGAATATTCCAATGCTGAGAAATTCATTACTGACACATATTTTACAGATCTTTCCGAGAACTATCACATAGGCGCCTTAGTTTTTAATGATAAAGACTCTATGGAGGTACAGCCAGGCAACTATTTCGTAAACATTCTCTCCTACACAGAAGAAAGAATAGAAGCAGCCAGAAGGATAGACTCTGCCATGGTTTGGGTGGAAGACAGCGAAATAGATGATAATGGCACCTATATTTACCTATGCAAGAGTGACGATGCAAACATATTTGTAGAGTGCTTGAAGAAAAAGAACTCTAAGAACATGAATTATTCTCTCTTGTTAAGCCCCGATGATGAAGAACTAAATGAACATATATCTTACGCCAGGTATTATCGTGGAGATTTGATTTATTCCGTAGGTAACAGAAACTATACTTTAACGAAGCAAGGAAAACATAACGGCTGGGAAAATGAAGCAAAATACATAAGCTATTTTTACAATAACAACAATAACCTATATGTAGTCAGTCTACAATACCGACTTCCTTACAACATCTTAGGAGCAATTTCTTTGTTCTTCCTTTGTTTTATTGTACTGTTGGCAATAGAATATCTGCTGAAGAAATTCCCAAAAGCAGACAATATGACGCCAAGCATAAGAAGCAGTATTTTGATAGCTTTGATCTCTACATTTATTGTAGGCACCATTATCGCAGGATTTTTCAGTATAAGGAATATACGCTCTTTCAACACAACAAACAACACCGATATTCTAAAAGAAAAAACAGCCAGTATAAGACTAGACCTTGAAAGGTATTTCTCAGAGAACACAGATGAGAACCTAGACAATATTCTCCTGGATCTTTCCAACTCATTTATGACTGATATAAATGTCTTTGACACCAATGGCATTCTTATATCTACTTCTCAAAAAGATATCTTTGAAAGAGGCTATATCTCTAACAGAATAAATAATGAGGCAAAACAGAAACTAAGAAACAAATCTTCCAACATTATTTATATGCAGGAAAAGATAGGCAAAAGAGAGTTCATGGCTTCATACTGTCCTGTCAATGACCAAAGTGGTAAGACAATATGTTATCTCAACATTCCTTTCATCTCACAACAAAAGGCAATGGACGACAACATCAACAATATGATAAACAACTTTGTCAATATGTTTTTGTTCTGGATCAACATATCTGTTATCTTGTTCCTATTTTTGAGTAACTACATAGTAAAACCAATAAGAACATTGAAAGAAAGACTTAACAAAGTAAAGGTTGACGGCAAAAATGAAAAAATCCTTTGGGAAAACGAAGATGAGATAGGAGAACTGATAGAGAGTTACAATGTAATGGTTGACAAAATAGAAGAAAGTTCCTTACTATTAAAGCAACAGGAAAGACAAGCCTCCTGGAGAGAATTAGCAAAACAAGTGGCACACGACATAAAGAACCCTCTAACTCCTATGAAACTTTCGATTCAGTACCTTCAAAAACTCCACGACAAGAAGCCAGAGATGTTTGATGATAAATTCAATGAGATTGCGCCTTCTCTAATATCACAGATAGAAGGCATAAGCAACATCGCTAGCGAGTTAAACAACTACAGCAAACCTATGACTCTGCAAAAAGAAAAGACAGACCTAAACAAATGTATCAGGGACGCTATAAATCTTTTCAACTCTGCCGACGATGTCATCATCAGTTACAACAAATCTGTAGAGGAAGACTGCTTTGTATGTGGAGATGAGAAATTGTTTGTAAGAATCCTTAACAACCTGTTAAAAAATTCTTGTCAAGCTTTTTATGACAAAGAAGAAGGTCATATCGACATAGGTTTAACCAAAGAAGAAGAGCAATACATCATAAGCATAAAAGATGATGGCTGCGGTATAAAAGAAGAAAACAAAGACAAGATATTTACACATCATTTCTCCACAAAAACAGAAGGCAGTGGTATAGGTCTAACCATAGTGAAGACCATAATAGAAAGTTATGATGGAAGCATAAGTTTTGTAAGCAAAGAGAATGAAGGAACAACATTCTTTATCAAATTTAATGCCTTTGAGGAAAATTCTTTAGAAAAATAAGCCTAGAATGAAAAAATATTTGTATTTTTGTGGTCTTATATTGGTTAAGACCACTTAGTAGGTATTTTATTATTGTAAACACATAACACAAAGTATATGAATATCAAACGTTTTGTTCTATTATTGACAACTATCATCCTTTCTGTCAATGCTTTTGCTCAAAAGCAAAGCCTTACAGAAAAGGCTGACGAAGCTTTCAACAGCAAACAATACCTTATTGCTGTGGATTTGTATGACAAAGCTTACTCAAAGGTAAAAGCTAACAGACAGGAAAAAGACAGAATCTTGTTCCAGAAGGCTGAATGTTATCGTTATCTTGACGATAAGGAAAGAGCTATAAAGACTTATCAAAGATTGGTTAAGGCTAAATATTATCAGACTCAGCCAAGAATCTATCTTTATATGGCTGACTTCCAAAGATTCTTATCTGATTGGGACAACGCAGAATACAACTACAAAGAATACCTTAAACTTGTACCAGATGACGCTCTTGCAAAGAGACGTCTGGAAAGTATTCCTTTGGCTAAGAAGATGATGGCCAATCCAACAAAACACGAGATAAAAGAGGAAAAGAATCTTAATACAGAATGGAACGACTGGAAACCATCTTGGGATAACTACAGAGAATCACAAAGCATAAGCTTCACTTCTTCCAGAAACAACACCAAGAGTGATGACAAAGATGCTTGGACTGGCGAATATTTCTCTGGCATTTATGAAGCGGCTAAACTAAAGAATGGCGTATTTGGAGAGGCTAGCGAAATCGCTATGGGTGGTATCAACACAGAAGCCAACGAAGGTGAGTTGGTTAAAATAACCAACAACGGTACAACACACTACTATTTCTCAAGATGTAATGTAAAGAAAAACCTTCAAATAAATTGTGCTATCTACTCTTCTGCTATCGAGCCAGAAAAGAAAAGAGGTGCAAAACAAACTACAGCAAACAAGAAAGACAACAAAAAAGACAATAAATCTTCAAAAGAAGAGGAAGCAGCACAATGGGTAATGCTAGACCTTGGCGATACTGCCTACAACTACTTCCACCCTGCTGTTACTACAGATGAATTGACTATCTATTTTTCTTCAAACCGTCCTGGTGGTGAAGGAGATTACGACATCTGGAAAGCTACACGTAATAGTGTAAACGAACCTTTCGGCAACGTAACCAACCTAGGTAAACAAATCAACACAGAAGGTAAGGAAGAATTCCCTGTACTAAGAGACAACAACAGAATGTATTATTCTTCTGATGGTTTGAAAGGTATTGGTGGTTATGATATCTTTATGACAAAACTGGAAGGTGATGAATGGAGCGAACCTGTAAATATGGGTTACCCTATCAACACTCAATATGATGAAATAGGTATTATCTACAACTACAACGAAGATGAAAGCATTGCCGCAGAAGAAAGTGGTTACTTCTCTTCTAACCGTGAAGGTGGTACAGGCGGTTATGATATCTATTCATTCTATCGTGCTCCTATGTATTTCACACTTACTGGAGAGGTAAGAGATGACAAGAGTATGCAGGTTATCCCTGGCGCAAGAGTAAAACTTATAGGAGACGACAACACACAGATAGAAGCCCGCACAAACAGCGAAGGTATTTATTCTTTCAACAAAGAACAGATAAAATACAACGTAAACTACAAACTTCAAGTGTCTCAGATAGACTATATGAATACTGAAGGAAAAGAATCTACTGTTGGTCTAACAACCAGCAAGGATTTGGTTCACGATTTCCGTCTTATTCCTATACCTAAAGACCCTGTAGTTTTACCAGAAATCCGTTACGATTTGGCTAAATGGGATTTGAAAGACCAATACCAAGACTCTCTTTCAGACCTTTTGGTTATACTTGTAAACAATCCTTCATATGTTATAGAACTTGGCTCTCACACAGACTCACGTCCATTCGTAAGAGTGACAAACGACACTTTGTCTCAACGTAGAGCCGAGAGTGTTGTAGATTTCCTACAAGCCCGTGGTATAGAAGCAGACCGTATGGTAGCTAAAGGCTATGGCGACAGAGTCCCTCGTACCTTGCAAAGAGAGACATTCGTAGAGTTTGGCGGCAAGGTTTACAAATTCCCTAAAGGTGTAACTCTTACAGACAACTACATCAATAGTCTAAAGACTAAAGGCGAAAGAGAAGCTGCCCATCAGCTAAACCGTCGTACAGAATTTAGAGTATTGAGAACAGACTATGTACCTCAAGCAGTAAGAGACTCTTTGGCAGATGCTGCTTTGAAAGGTCAAGTGGTGGATATAGTATCTGGCAACAGACCAGAAGCCGTTACTGATATTCCTATCATATACACAGACAACCATGTAAAAGTTACTATGATAGACGGAGACAAAGCTCAGCTTTACATAGTTCTTAATGGTGCTGCTGTTCCTACTATCTACGAAGAAAGATACAATGATGCTGCTGTTCTTGATTGGGATCAAGCAACTAAGTTCCTTCTTACAGGCAGAATCACAAAAGATGATTTCAAAGACAAAGAAAAAGCTTTCGACAAGAAAGGTCAGATACTTGACAACGCAGTTCTTACTTTCAAAAATGCTGCAATAGGAAACTACAAAGCAGACAAATTTGAGGTAATAGTTAAGAAAGGTATGACTTATACAATGATAGTAAACAAAAATGGTTTGAAAGATTTCGGACCTTTCATCTACTCATCTGGAACAGGTGAAATCATATTTGATAACTAAACTGAGATAACGATAATATTGCAATGAAAAAATTATTCTTACTCTTCATTAGTTTAGTTTTATTAAGTAAAATAACATCATCACAATCATGGCAAGGTGTACTAGGAAAACTCTATTCTAATCCTACTATAACAAAAGTGGGCATAGGCTTCTAAATCCTCAGTCTAAGTTGGACGTAAAAGGTGATATTCACGCTAACTCCATGAAAATCACCTCAGATCAAACGTATGACTGGACTTATGATTTTCAAATTAAAACAAATAATAGTTTTACAAAAGCCATAGGTATCATAGACCAAAATAATGAAGATTTGTTTCTAATTTGGTGCAATGGGATTGTAAATGCTAAGAAAATATATGCAGAAGCTCTCCATGTAAAACCAGATGCAATGCAAACATATTGGTACGATTATGTTTTTGATATGGAACTACTATTTCATATAACATAGATACTATAAAAACAAATAAGATAATTTCTAATAGAGTTATTTTATCAAATCAGGCTCTAGAAGAAAATATAAGTGGAAAGATAATATTAGATAATGTCGTAATTAATGGAAATACCTTTGTCGGAGGGAATGCGATTTTGTTCTCAAGTGAAGAAATACAAATATCTAACACCAATATAAAAAAAAGGGGTTGGGCAACCTTTATTGCCCAACCAAAACGAAACCTTGGGAATATCATATTAAATAGATTTTCTAATAATGATTAAAAAGACTTTATACATATTCTCAATCATTGCATTACTAATACCTCTTGCGAACTATCTTCACCCATTCATAAACAGCAAGAATCTTGTCGGGTTTTATGAAGTAAAAGAAAAGCCTAAAATTTCTCTAAAATCCATCTATTCCTATGAATTCCAAACAGATTACGAAAAACATATTCAAAGAAATATTGGGCTTAGAAGTGACTTTATTAGGCTGAAGAATCAAATATATTATTCTTTGTTTAACGTAGCATATAATCCAAATATGCTAGTGGGGGAACAAGGCTATTTCTATGAAATGAATTATATAGATAATGGCATTCTAGGACAGGATATTTGTGATGATAATATCCTAGTCGACAAAACTAAGAAAATATATGCTTTACAAGAAGAACTAAAAAAACACAACAAAGAACTTCTTATAATTTTTGCACCTGGTAAAGCTTCTTATTTTCCTGAATATGTACCTAAAATATATATGCACAAATTAAAATATGAAACGAATTACAGCAAATATATAAAACTC
>JAGHSX010000031.1 GCA_018065645.1 Candidatus Scybalousia scybalohippi | reverse complement strand
TATGTGTAATTTTATCTAGACTATAAAACTAAAAAATATGAAAAAAGGACTTTTATTTCTATTTTCAGCGTTATTGACTATAGCAGCTTTTTCACAAACATCAACTATACGTGGTTTTGTTGTAAATGCTTCAGATGGAGAACCTGTAATGTTTGCCAATGTTGTTTTAGAAAACACAACTTATGGATCCAGTACAGATGACAAGGGATACTTTGTTATCAATAAAGTTACTCCAGGTACTTATACTTTGAAAGTGCAAAGTATAGGCTTTGCCGATGAAATCTTGAAGATAGATGTTACATCTAATATGGTTTCTACTAGAATAGAACTGAAACCATCTGTGAAACTTTTGGAAGGGGTAGAGGTGCAAGCAGAAAGAGAATCTGCCAGAATTACCAGCCAGGTATCAGTCAAGAAGATTACTCCAGCTGAAATACAAAAGATGCCTTCTATAGGAGGTCAGTCAGACTTCGCTCAGTATGTACAGGTTTTACCAGGTGTTGTATTCTCTGGAGACCAAGGCGGACAGCTTTATATCCGTGGTGGCTCAGCCATACAAAACAAAGTAATCCTAGACGGAATGGTGGTTTACAATCCTTTTCACTCTATAGGTCTTTTCTCAGTATTTGAGACAGATCTTATAAGAAGTGCAGACGTTTACACTGGAGGTTTTAATGCTTCCTATGGTGGAAGACTTTCTTCTGTTATGGATATCTCTACACGAGAGGGAAACAAGAAGAGAACAAGTGGTAAACTTTCTCTTTCTACCTTTGGCGCTTCAGCCATATTGGAAGGACCTATACTTAAAGAAAATGAAAACAGAGAATATTCTCTTTCATACATACTTTCTGCTAAAAACTCATATCTTTCATCTACTTCAAAATCTATTTACAGTTACATCGATAGCGAACTTCCTTATGATTTCTTTGATATATATGGGAAAGTAACTCTGGCCACTAAAGTCGGTTCAAAACTTAACGTCTTTGGATTCAATTTTACCGATGATGTAAAAGGTTATAGAAATATAGCAGACTTTAACTGGAAAAATACTGGAGTTGGAGCAAGTTTTATCTTGTTGCCTCCAAGTTCTTCTGCCTTGGTTAAAGGTGTTGTTGCATATTCAAAATACAATATGAATATGTCTGCAACAACTACAGATGGAGAACAAAGCAGTTCTATATCTTCTTTCAATGGAGCTCTTTCTTCTACACAGTTCTTCAATAGAAATCAATTGAATTATGGTGTGGAAATGATAAGCAATACAACCAACACTTTGTACTCTACTATGACAGAAGGTTTGGTGGATTATTCTACAGAAATGGGTGCTTATGTTATGTTTAAAGGCTTTGTGGGAAATCTGTTGTATGAGCCAAGTGTTAGGCTTTCATACTATGCTTCTCTGGACGAAGCTTTAGTAGAGCCAAGACTATCTTTGAAATACAATCTCACCAATAATTTTAGACTTAAAGCTGCAACAGGTATGTATTCTCAGTCATTCATAGACACAAAGAGCGACAGAGATATTGTTAATCTGTTTACAAGTTACCTTACAGCAGGCCCAGATCTTTATGGAGGTATAGTTTCTTCATATAGAGGCGAAGAAGTTAATCGTTATCTTGAAAAGTCTAATCATTTCATCTTTGGATTGGAATATGATATTACAAAATATCTTACAGTTAATGTAGAAGCATACTACAAAACTATGACTAATCTTATCTCTTTGAATAGGGATAAGACATTCGATGATGATGCTTCTCATGCTTCATATCCAGAATACCTTACAAAAACTTTTGCTGTGGAAGAAGGACAAGCCTATGGTGGAGATGTTAGTTTGAAGTATTCAGATGGTAGATTGTATGTTTGGGCAATCTATTCTTTAGGAAAGGTGGAGAGAACAAACGAAGTGCAGACATATTCTCCTCACTACGACAGAAGACACAATGTCAATCTTATGCTTTCATATCAGTTCGGAATGGATAGAAGCTTTGAGCTTAGCGCAAGATGGAACTATGGTTCTGGTTTCCCTTATACTGCAACAGCAGGATTTGGAGAAAATGTTGGATTTTCCAATATAGGAGAGGATTACACATCCAGCACAGGTACTTTTACAACTCTTTATGGAGAGATGAATGGAAAACGTTTGCCTGCTTATCATCGTTTGGATATTTCTGCGAAGAAAAGATTCAATGTGTTCTCTCATGCTATATTGGAAATAGACCTTTCTGTTACTAATGTTTACAATAGAAACAACCTATTCTATTTCGACCGTGTGACATCTGAAAGAGTTGACCAGTTGCCAATCCTTCCTTCTATAGGAGTAACACTTAAATTCTAACCCTTAGAAACACCATACAAAAAAGTCTTACCCTCTCGGGTGAGACTTTTTTTCTTTTACACCTTTGTTACTTTCCTTTTTTCTTCCTATCTTTGCACTCGCAAACAATAGTGTTTGTAGAAGATAGCAAATAACTATCTCCTTTAGTAGATATAAAAAAGCGTTACGATTTCTTTTGATTTATTGAAATCTCGACAATTTCAACTCTTGTACTCAAAAGTAAAGTTTGTAAACGCTCACAGTATAATCTGTGAGCTTTACTTGTTTGGG
>JAGHSX010000041.1 GCA_018065645.1 Candidatus Scybalousia scybalohippi | reverse complement strand
TCGGTCATTAAGAAAAGTAATATAACTATTGATTTTGTATCAATAGGAATATTATTATTTTTATTTTAGTGTGTAGGGGCGAGGAGCGGATTTTTTTCATTATCTTTGCACTATGAATTTAGATGATTTGAAT
This sequence comes from Candidatus Scybalousia scybalohippi, assembly GCA_018065645.1. GTDB lineage: Bacteria > Bacteroidota > Bacteroidia > Bacteroidales > P3 > Scybalousia_A > Scybalousia_A scybalohippi. Next base: position 18,613 of record JAGHSX010000041.1, on the reverse strand, counting down.
ATTGAGCAGAGGAATGCTGTAACACAGATGAAAGGCCCTATAATGATAGTTGCAGGAGCTGGTAGTGGAAAGACCAGAACCTTGACTTATAGAATCGCTCATCTTCTGCAGCAAGGTGTTTCGCCATACAACATTATTGCATTGACTTTTACTAATAAGGCTGCCAAGGAAATGAAAGACAGAATTATTGACCTTGTTGGTGTGCAGGCTAATGCTTTATTGGCAGGAACATTTCACTCTATTTTCTCAAGAATTCTAAGACAAGAAGGCTATAAGATAGGGTATGATAAGAATTACACTATCTACGACGATGATGATTCTAAGAAACTTATTGCTGATATTGTCAAAGGTCTGAATCTAGACGATAAAAACTACAGAAAAGGTAAAGTTCTTTCCCGTATATCTCAAGCAAAGTGTGCTTTGTTTTCTCCAATGGACTATGAAAACAGACCAGACTTTATTGCGGAGGATGAGAAATCCAATATGGGAATGCTTTACAAAGTATACCAGATTTATCAAAATCGTTTGCGTCAGTCTATGGCTATGGATTTTGATGACATTCTTTTCAATATGAATATTCTTCTAAGGGATTGTAAGGATGTAAAGGAAAAGTTGCAAAGAAGATTTGAGTATATTCTTGTAGATGAGTATCAGGATACTAACTATTCTCAATATTTGATAGTAAAGAAGTTGGCAGAGTATCACAGAAATATCTGTGTTGTGGGAGATGATGCTCAAAGTATCTATTCTTTTAGAGGTGCCAATATTTCAAACATCTTGAATTTCAATAAAGACTATCCAGACGCTACAACATACAAGTTGGAACAGAACTATCGTTCTACAAAGAATATCATAAATGCTGCAAATAGTATCATTGCTCACAATGAGAATCAAATACCTAAAACTATTTGGACAGCCAATGATGATGGCTCTTTGTTGAGTTATAAGGCTTTGTCTTCCGATAGAGAAGAAGCAGACTGGGTAGGTAGAAAGATAGCCACAGACATAGAAGCGGGAGAGGTAGGTAAAGAGATTGCAATACTTTATCGTACAAATTCACAGTCAAGAGCTTTTGAGGATAGTTTAAGACTGAAGAATATTCCATACATCATCTACAGTGGAACATCATTCTATTCCAGAAAAGAAATAAAGGATGTTCTTGCATACTTGCGTTTAGTGGTAAATCATAGGGATGACGAAGCTTTCTTGAGGATAATAAACTATCCAGCGAGGGGTATTGGTGCAACTACTATGGACAGACTAAAGATTGCAAGTCAGACTATGGAAAGCTCTTTGTTTGAGACAGCAGAAAGACTTACGTTTGACAATGCGTTTAATATTTCAAAGCGTGCTGTACAGACGTTGATAGATTTTTGTACTATGATAAATTCTTTTACTATAAGGATAGACAGCGTTGATGCCTACACTTTGGGAAAGGAAATAGTACAGAGAAGTGGAATAAAGACAGAATTGTCTTTGATGAAAGATACAGAAGACAAGGACAGACTGGAGAATGTTGAAGAACTTTTGGTTGGTATGCAGTCTTTTGTAGAGAATGATGAAGAAAATATAGTAGACTCTCTTACTGGAGAAGAGATAAGTATAAAGGATAAAACGCTGGATGTTTTCCTACAGCAAATATCTTTGATGACCAGTACAGATGTAGATGAAAACGATAGTGAAGGAAAAGTAAAGTTGATGACTATACATGCAGCAAAAGGACTTGAGTTTAACAATGTCTATGTTGTGGGTATGGAAGAAAATCTTTTCCCTTCAGCAATGTCTTTTGCTACTAGAGATGACATAGAAGAAGAAAGAAGATTGTTTTATGTGGCAGTTACAAGAGCCAGAAAACATCTTTACTTGTCTTCTGCTAAAATGCGTTTTAGAAACGGAGAACTGTCTTTTACAGAGACAAGCCGATTTGTCGGAGAGATAGATAAAAAATATTTGCTTTCAGAAGATACAAGAGAAACTTCTCCTTTGAGAGTAAAAGAAAAAATAAATTTCTCCTACACGCCAAGGGAAAAAGAACGCACAACGATTACCTTAAAGAAAAAACAGCCATTAACTACTCTTCATCACAATGTTTTGACAGAGAAGAAAACAACTACAACTATAAACCTTAAACCAAAGGGTGTAGTGGAAGAAGACGACTGGAGATTGGCTGATTTTGCGGAAGTGGAACCAGGTGTAAAGGTAAGACATTCAAAATTTGGTTGTGGAGTTGTTGTTTCTACAGAGGTGGTGGATAGAGATAAGAGAGCCGTTGTGGATTTCTTCCAGTTTGGAAATAAAACGCTTATACTGAAATTTGCTAAACTAGAAATAAAAGAAAACTAAATATATGGAATACAATACTCAAAGAGATAAATTAGTGGTGCCAGAATACGGCAGAAATGTGCAGAAAATGGTAGATATTTGTATGACAATGGAAGATAGAGAAAAGAGAAATGCATACGCTAAATCCATAATAGTTGCTATGAGTCAGGTTAATCCAAAAGGTAAGGATTCTCCTCATTATTTGCAGACATTGTGGGACCATTTGTTTATCATTTCTGATTACAAACTTGACGTAGATTCTCCATACGAAAAACCAACGAGAGAAGAACGTGATGAAAGACCAGAACCATTGAAATACAAAACATCTTCTATAACCTACAGACCTTATGGCGCTTATCTGGAAAAAATGATAAAAAGAACTATAGATTTGCCAGAAGGTGAGGAAAAGAAACAACTGATAGAACGCACCGCACATGAAATGAAGAAATTGTATCTTCAGTGGAACATAGATACTTGTGATGATGAGGTTTTGAAAAAGCACTTTGAAGTATTGTCAGAAGGAAAACTTACATTACCAGAAGATTTCCAATTTAAGAACACACGTTCTATTATAGCAAAACCAAAGAAAAAGAAAACAACAAATTCTGGACAGAAAAAGAAATAGTCTTTAAAAAAATATAGAGTTTATGGCATCTTTTAGAATTACTGGAGGAAAACATCTTAATGGAGAGATAAAAGTTCAGGGAGCAAAGAATGAAGCTCTTCAAGTTTTGTGTGCTGTATTGCTTACAAAAGAAAAGATAACAATAAACAATATTCCAAACATTAGAGATGTAAACAATCTTATAAGTCTTTTGGAATATCTAGGTTGTAAGGTTACAAAAGAAAAGGAAGGCTCATACACTTTCCAATCAGACGACATAGATATAGAAAGAATTTATACTCCTGAATACAGAGACCGTTCTACCAGGTTGAGAGGAAGTGTTATGATGGTTGGACCATTGTTGTCAAGATTCCATAAAGCGCATATTCCAACTCCAGGTGGAGACAAGATAGGTAGAAGAAGATTGGATACACATTTCAATTCTTTTGAAAAATTGGGTGCAAGAATAGCATACAATTTTGAAACAATGTCTTACGATGTTGATGGCAAGAATCTAAAAGGTTGTTATATGCTTTTGGATGAAGCTTCCATTACAGGTACTGCCAATGTGATAATGGCAAGTGTCTGTGCAGAAGGAAAGACAACAATATTCAACGCAGCTTGTGAACCTTATCTGTTCCAGTTGTGTACTATGCTTAACTCTATGGGCGCAAAGATTAGTGGTGTTGGAAGTAATTTGTTGACAATAGAAGGTGTAGAAGAATTGCATGGTTGTGAGCATACTCTTCTTCCAGATATGATAGAGGTAGGTAGTTTTATTGGTTTGGCTGCTATGACTCAAAGCAATATAAAGATAAGAGACGTAAAATGGCAGCACCTTGGCATTATTCCAGATGTGTTTAAGCGTTTAGGAATAAGAATAGACAAAGAAGGTGATGACATTATCATTCCTTCACAAGATGTCTATGAAATAGAAAAATTCATGGATGGCTCTATTATGACTATAGCAGATGCTCCTTGGCCAGGATTTACTCCAGACCTTATAAGTATTGCTTTGGTTGTGGCTACATTGGCAAAAGGTAGTCTGTTGATTCATCAAAAGATGTTTGAAAGCCGTTTGTTCTTTGTTGACAAACTTATAGATATGGGTGCTCAAATTATATTGTGTGACCCACACAGAGCAACAGTTATAGGAAATGAAAGAAAATACAAACTGCGTGGAATAAGAATGGCTAGCCCTGACATTAGAGCAGGTGTAGCTTTGTTGATAGCAGCTATGAGTGCAGAAGGTACTTCTATAATAGACAATATAGAACAAATAGACAGAGGTTACCAAGATATAGACCTTAGACTTAATAGCATAGGTGCTGAAATAGAAAGAATAAATTAAGCAAAATAAAATCTGACTACGAAGATGAAAGATTTAGAAATATACTTGCAGCCTTTACGCTTGGCTGATTTTTTAGAAGAGATTCCTGAAAATCATTTCCCAAACTGGGGAGATGTATTGCTTATAAACAAAGAAGGAGAGCCTTTTCCAAATATAGATAAATCTGTAGAGATAGCCATTGTTGGTATAGAAGAAGACAGAGCTTCCTTGAGAAACAAAGGTTGTGGACTGGCAGCTAATCAGGTTAGAAAATATTTCTATCCACTTATGCCACAAGATGCTAAATTTAAGATAGCAGACCTTGGAAACATAAAACAAGGTCAGACAATAATGGATACATATTTCGCAATTTCAGAAGTAGTTTCTATACTATTGCAAAACAATATTCTTCCTATACTTGTAGGAGGCTCAAATGATGTTGTGCTGGGTACATACATGGCTTATGTTAATATGGCTCAGATAATAAATATACTTAATGTGGATTCTCATTTTGACCTTACTAGTGAGAATGATCCAGTATCTGATGAAAATTATATTCATAAACTTTTATGTAATGACCCTAACTATTTGTTTGATTACACACACATAGCTTACCAGTCTTATTTTGTAGACAAGAAAGCTTTGGAAATGTTGGACAATCTAAGACTGGAATACAAACGTCTTGGTGAAGTACAAAAATCTATGGAAACCATAGAGCCAATGATTAGAGATGCGGATATGGTTATATTGGACGCAAACTCTATAAGAGCATCAGATGCTCCTTGTTCTTTCTCTCCTCACGGATTGTATGGAGAGGAATTCTGCAAGATAGTAAACTATGCTGGTATGAGTGACAAGCTTACTTCTATCTGCTTTACAGGCATTAACCCAACAAGAGATATTGACGGTCGTACATCTCATATTATTGCTCATGCTATCTATTATTTTATAGAAGGTTACATGTGGCGTAAACGTGATTTTCCTCAGAAAGACAAGAGCAATTATCTAAGATTTGAAGTCTTGATTGATGAAGGAACAGACGTCGTAGTATTCTACAAGAGCAAGAAGAGTGGTCGTTGGTGGGTTGAGGTTCCTTGTTCACAGGAATCACAATACAAATACTTCAATCACTACATAGTGCCTTGCAATTATCAGGATTATCAGTCAGCAATGGAAGGAGAAGTTCCTGCACGTTGGTTGATTGCTTACAATAAGATGAATCTCTAAGATAAGACAAAGATGTACAATATTCTTATAATAGACGATGAGCGAGCTATAAGAAGAGCTTTGCGTGAAATACTGGAGTTGGAAGACTACGAGGTCTATGAAGCAACTGATGGCAAAGATGCTTTGGATAAGATAAGGCAACAAGTTTTTGATCTAATCTTTTGCGATATTAAAATGCCAAAAATGGATGGATTGGAGTTTTTGACTAAATCCAAAGAGATAAGTTCTGCTCCAGTAGTCATGATTTCAGGCCATGGAACAATAGAAACTGCTGTAGAAAGTTTGAAGATAGGGGCAGTAGATTATATAGAAAAGCCTTTGGATTTAAATAAGATTCTTTCTGTTGTAAAGGAACAGCTTGGTAAAGCCAAAACAGAAATTCCTCTTCCAAAACCTGTAAAAAGAGCAAAGGTTGCGCCATTGCCTTCTTCTACTTTGATTATAGGCGAGTCTGTCGCAGTCAAGTCTATGATAGCTATGATAGACAGAGTCGCTCCAACAGATGCAAAAGTTTTGATAACAGGGGAAAATGGTACAGGAAAAGAACTTGTAGCCAAGATGTTGTTTGAAAAGAGTCTTAGAAGCAAGAATCCTTTTGTGGAACTGAATTGTGCAGCTATTCCAAATGAATTGATAGAAAGTGAATTGTTTGGTCATGAAAAAGGATCATTTACTTCTGCTGTTGCAAAACAAAAAGGTAAGTTCCAGTTGGCAGATTCTGGTACATTATTCCTAGATGAAATAGGGGACATGTCTATGAATACTCAAAGCAAGGTTTTGCAGGCTATACAGGAAAAGAAGATTCTTCCAGTCGGAAGCGAAAAAGAAATAGAGGTAGATGTAAGAATTCTTTCTGCAACAAACAAAAACCTTAGAGAAGAAATAAATGCTGGCCGTTTCCGTGAAGACTTGTATCACAGAATAAATGTGATAGAAATAAAAGTTCCAAGTCTTGGAGAAAGAAGGGAAGACATTCCTTTATTGGTAGAACATTTCTTAGAACAAATTTCCCAAGAAGCAAAGAAGGAAAAACCAAAGATAGAAAAAACTGCTATGAAATATTTGCAGGAATTTGAATATACTGGAAATATCCGTCAGTTGAGAAATATAGTGGAAAGACTTTCTATCCTTTGTGACCAGACTATTAGTCTTACAGACGTAAAATCTTACTTGTAGTAACAAATAAAAAGACTTAATAAAAACTCTTCGTTTTAGAAAATTAAAACGAAGAGTTAGCGGAGCGAAACGAAGAGTTGGAAAATCAAAAGAAAAAATTGTAAAATACAATAGATATTTAATCGTGTTATGAAAAACAGACAACAACAAATAGTTCGTACAGGTTATGTAGGCATTGGAACAAATGTCTTGGTGGCAAGTGGAAAGGCTATAGTTGGTTTAGTTTCTGTTTCAATGGCAGTAGTACTTGATGCAGTAAACAATCTTACCGATGCTTTGTCTTCCATTATAACCATTATAGGAGTGAAACTTGCAGGCAAGCCTGCTGATGATAAACATCCATTTGGTTATGGTCGTATAGAATATTTTACTGCAGTAATTATTGCTGCAATGGTCTTGGTAGCAGGTGGAACCTCTTTGGTGGAAAGTATCAAAGGAATTATAACACCTTCAACACAGGAATATTCAACTATAGGCTTGTGTATAATAGGTGTGACAATATTTGTGAAATTCTTCCTTGGCTACTACACAAAGCGAAAAGGCAAAGAACTGAATAGTGATGCTTTGTTGTCTTCAGGAGCAGATTCTATGTTTGACAGCATTATTTCTTTGGCAACTATTGTTTCTGCTGTTATTATGATAACTACAGGACTGAACATAGATTGTTGGTTGGCAGCAGTTATTTCATGCTTGATTATAAAGGCTGGTATAGAAATGCTTATTGCTCCTATAAGTGAATTGCTAGGTATGCGTAGCGACCCTGAACTTACAAATGCAATAAAGGCAAAAGTAAAAGAACTGGACGGAGTAAGAGGTGTTTTTGATGTTGTTATTCACAACTATGGACCAGAACAAAATATTGGAGCATTACACGTTGAGGTTGCAGATACTCTTAATGCATCTGATTTGCATCATCTTACCCGTAGGATACAAGTGTTGGTAAAGAAAGAATTTGGAATATTTACCACAGTAGGATTTTATGCTCATCATCAAGAAGGATCTTCTGAGGCTATGGAAGAAGCAAGTATAAGAGATTATGTAAGTTCTATAGATGGAGTTTTAGGAATGCATGGATTTTATGTTAATCATCAGGATAAAATTCTCTCTTTTGATATTGTTTATTCATTCAAGGTTACACAACCAATTACTCTTCGCCAGCAAGTTCTGGATTACGTGCAAGGAAAATATGCAGGCTACAATATCAGCATAGGATTGGATAGAAATTACAGCGAATAGGAAAATAATTAACAAATCTAAATATTACACATTATGAAAAAACTAATCTTTACAGCAATTTCATTGTTTGCAACTTTGGGCTGTATGGCTCAGGATATAAAACTGCCTAATGTTGCTATGTCAAAAACATCTATGAGTGTGGTTGAAACATTGGCTAAGCGTCATTCTGTTAGGGAATATAGCGAAAAGAATCTTACAACTCAGGAATTGAGTAATCTATGTTGGGCTGCTTGTGGTGTAAGCCGTGACAACAATCATAGAACTGCTCCTACTGCAAAGAATAGAAAAGAGATACGTTTGTTCGTATTTACAGCAGAAAATGTTTATGAATATCTTCCTGTAGAGAATAAACTAAAGTTTGTCTGCAAGGGTGATAACAGACCTCTTGTAGCAGGAACAAAGGCGTTTTCACAAGATTTTGTTCTTACAGCTCCAATATCTCTTGTAATGGTTGCAGATTTCAAATTGTTTGGAAGCAAGGATGAACATGCACAACTTATGACATGTGTTGATGCTGGTATAGTCAGCGAGAATATCAACCTTTATTGTGAATCAGTAGGACTTGCTACTATTACACGTGCTACAATGGACGTAGAAGGACTAAGAAAACTATTGAACTTGACTGAAGATCAACTGCCTATTTTGAACAACACAGTAGGTTATGAAAAAACAATAGTTAAGTAAATAGATTCAGAAATCTTATTTTAATAACGCTTCTTTGACCTTTGTGTTAAAGGAGCGTGTTTTTTTGTAGTTATGTTTCTTGGTAAGTTGAATAGCTTTTCTTTGTTGGCCAAGGTAAGTTGCAGACAAAATTCCTGCTCCTCCTATATAGGCTGTGATGTAATCTCCATTCAAAGCCTGGTAAACTCCAAAACCAAGAACACCAGCATTTGTTAAAAATGCAAATATTCCTTCCCAGGTGTAGCCTGCATAAATATGGCCTAAACCTGGAATGAATGCTAGATTGTGTGCTGTTTTTTCACTTTTCAATTTAGGTAAGTCATTGTAGAGAGTGTCGGAAAAAGTTTGAGCTATCTTTTCTGCCTGTTTATATTCATACAGCTCGTTTAGAGAAATTATTTCCATAATCTTCAATTGCTTTGAAGCGTTTTGTTTTACGACTATGTCCATATTGTTTAGCAGCTCTCTAGATTTTGTAGTGTCGTTGTAAAGATAGTAACACAGTAGCATTTGATAATAAACTGAATCTTTCTGTTCTATAGTTAGGGAATAAGAAGGTATCCTTGCCAATGTTTGAGCAGAAAGAGAATATTGTTTGTTGAGTTTTTCTGCTTGAGCTTTGTTTAATAGAGCAAGGTTTTGTGTTTTTATATCTTTTGCAGAATAATACAAATACTCATACTCCAAGGCTGCATTTTTGTAGTCTTGTTGTTCCATATACTTTTGCGCTTGCAAAGTGTGGCCATTTTGTGTTTGACCACTAACCTTATGGGCGGAAAGTATTACGGATAGGAATATGAATATTGTATAAAATCTCCACATTTTGTTTTTTGTTAAACTCCTCATATTTTAGTTTTACACTAACAGCGCTACCATAGATGTTTCCTATGTAGAAAACAGTACTAACCAATCCTGCTCCAATGGTTTTCCAGTTGGTTATTCCGTGATGAATCCAGTTCTCTGCGCATATAGCAGCAAAAGAACCCACCGTAAGAAATGCTCCAACACCTTCTCCAATTTCTCCTGCGTATATTTTTCCTAATCCTGGGATAACAGCAGATAATGCTCCTGCTAGAAAAGGAGATTTCTTCTTGTAGTTGGATATTCTGTTATAAATGCTGTCTAATGCTTTTTCGTGATTGGTAAGGTATATGTTTTCGTATGAAAAATCTTTCTTCAGATTGTTGAAAGAATTGTAATCTCTTTCCATAAGGGCAATCCCTGATAAAGTAAAAGAAGATAATTCTTTGCAAAAAACAGATGTGTCTTCTATGGAATTGATATTTCGCTTTGCTTGTTCCAGATTGTCAAGGTAAAGGTTTTGAATAGAAGAGAGGTATTTTGCTGGGTTATACAGATTGGAATAAAGAGATATACTATCAAAATGTTCCAAAGCTTTGTTTAGTTCTCTGTTGGAATAAAACACCCATCCTTTTAAAAACAATAGACTATCTTTTTCTTGTAGAGAATATTCTTTGCTGGAAAAATCTCTTTGAGCCCAAGTGTCAGCATCAGATTTTAGATTGTTGCCAAGAAGATATTTTACAAACTCATATTCTTTCTGTACACTATTAGGATTCTGTGCTTGACAATTGTAAGTCCATAATGCAAGAAAAAAAAGTATTGAAAAATATAATCCTGCTTTCTTCATAATATTACTGATTATGTTTGAAAGAATAATAGAATACGTCTTCGTAGTGTTTGCCATTGCTGTCTAAAAAGTTTGCCCCTTTTCCAGTCAAGGCAATTTTGTTGCATCTAGAAAGCCTGTCAGCTGTAAATATTACACCTCTAACCAATCCATATTCTCCTATCAACTCTTTGCTGTATGCAGAACAAGATGGACTATAGGCACACGAACGGGAAAGAATAGGAGAGATGACTTTCTGGTAAACATACATAGAAGATGAAAGCGTGTGGTATACTATGCCTTTGTATTTTGCATTCTTGAAGCCATAGCGTACAACTCTGTCTTTAAATTCAGGGTTTTCTACATTATGAGATAGCAATAAGTCCTTGTCTTCTACACTTTGTGCAAAAGAAGGTAATGAAAAAATGATGAACAGTAAAAATATAAAACCAAACCTTTTCTTCATATAATAAGATACTATGCTATTTTTTCGGGACTTCCATTTTTACAACCTTTGCATTGGAAGGTATCTGATAGTCGAAATATTCGCTTGTAGCATTTTCATCATACAATATGTTTGAGTATGTTAGTCGGCGAATAGTTTTCTCTTTTTTTTCAGAGAGGCTTATCTCTGTTATCTTGGTAGGGAAAGCAAATAGTGGAAAATAAATATATTCGGTATAATATATTTGTCTAAATTCTTCTCCTTTTTTGTTGTAATATCCGCAATAGATAGGTAAGTCATTCTCATATACCATAGTTACTTTGGAAATCTTTTCTACTTCTTTAGGAATGAATGTTTTTATAACTCTTTTGCCTTCAATCTCCTGACCTTGTAAAGAAAACCCAAGGCTGCTTAATCCCAAATCACTTCTCTCTGCTGAAGCAAAGACATCCAATGGTTCATTTTTGGTGGAATACCCTTGGCCAACATCGTAGATAAGTTCGTTTCTCTGTGTGTTGTATGCAAAGTATTCTCCAAGGTGATTGCTTATAGTAATGACTTCTTCTGGTTCTATGTTGCGGGTAATGCATTTGCCATCTTTGGTGTAAAAGATGGACTTGTGCAGAGTTAATAGTTTGTTACTAAACAACTGTTGTACGGTAATGTCCGCAGAGATTCTGTTTTGTGCGAAACAGTTTGCATAAAAAAAGATAAGAAACAAATAGATAATATGTTTCTTTATTCTATTCATTTCTTATCTTATTTTTTTATGCTAAAACGAAGATGTATTACATCCACATAAAGAATTGGTCATTCATATATGGAGTGATGTTGTCATTGATAGCACCTATAAGAAGAACTACCCAGTCAACCAATGTAACTACACCAAAGATACCACCACATGTAAGACAGTAGTAAGCAATCATTTTAGATGGTGCACCCATATAAAGACGGTGAATACCAAGTTCTCCAACAAATGTACAAATAGCAAAAGCACCCCAAGGATTAACGCTTGATTTGCCCATCATTGCACTATTGTTAGTAGCGAAAGCATTAGACATACTTTCCATAGAAAGGTCTAATGTGTTTACTTGTTCTGCATTTTGGAAAGAAAGTGCTATTTCCTGTTCGTTCAATGCATACTTGTCTGTAGTTTCTTCAGCTAAAGCCATAGTAGCTATGCCTAAGAAAGCAACAAAACATAGGATAAGTTTTTTCATTTGTTTAAATTTTTTTGGTTTGTACAAACTATTATGTGTGCAAAAGTACTAAATATTTCTTTAATAATCCAACTTTTTGTGCTTAAATTTTCCGTCTATACTTTTTCCAAGTATTATCAAAACCACAGAAAGTATAACCAGTATTATACCTATCATTAGTCTAGATGTAAATAATCCGTCAAAGATAACTATGCTTATAATGACTGCAGTTACTGGCTCTAAAGCTCCAAGAATTGCCGCAGGAGTAGAACCTACATTCTGCACGCTTATAGTAAGAAGAACCAAAGCTATCACGGTAGGAACCAAGGATAATTCAAGTATCCACATTAAAGCACTTATGGAAGGAATACATTGTATGTGTGTATCTGTTTGGAAAAGACTGGCAACAAATACTGTCAAAGATCCGAAAATCATAGTGTAGAATGTCTGTTTGAAAGAAGACATAACTATCTTGGAATGATTGACAATAACTATGTAGATAGCGTAAGTCAAAGAAGATATAAGGACAAGAATTACACCCCAGAGACTAAGAGAAACATTTCCATCACCCTGATACAATAAGATAATACCTAATGCAGACAATACAATGGCGAGAATAGTGGAAAGAGTTGTCTTTTCTTTGAAAAATACTGCCATAATTATAGCTACCATCACAGGATAAGCAAACAAAATGGTGGAAGCAACTCCAGAATCCATATATTTAAAACTGAAATACAAGGAAAGGGAAGACAACGCAAACAAGATACCTAGGCTTGCGATAGTCCTTAACTCTTTGAATGAAACACGGAAACTTTCTTTCTTACACAAAAGTATTATTCCAAGTATAGCAACAGCAAATAGGTATCTAAAGAATATTATACTATTTGGGTTAAGCCCTTCTTCATATAAAGACAAGGCTCCAAGATTGTTGGTGCCGTAGCTGACAGCTGCAATTATGCCTGCAATTATTCCTTTAACTTTTTTGTTCATTTCTTTCTCTCTTGCTTATAAGAAGTAAACCTATGAATGTAAGAAATCCGTTTAGTAACAATAATTCAAAATCAAAACTATAGTTGAACCAGGCCTTGGAGTTGTTGTTAAGTATAAAACAGATAACAGGAGCAAGTATGCAGACTATAGGCACAAGTTTGTCCTTTGCAACCCTCTTGGTGCTAAGACCAAAGAAGAATAAACCAAGCAATGGTCCATAGGTTATGGAAGCTACCTGATAAAGAATGTCTATAAGATGTTCATTTTTGTTGTGATAATAGAATATGATAATACCAACAAAAAGCAATGCAAAACCAAGATGTACCATTTGGCGTATTCTTACTTTCTGTTTCTCGCTTTTGCTTTTCATATTGTCAAAGTCAAGGAAGTCTATACAGAAAGAAGTTGTCAAAGATGTCAAAGCTCCGTCTGCACTTGGATACAATGCTGAAATCAAACCGATGATAAACACTATGCTTGCCATAGGTGGAAGATAGTTGATAGCAATCTCTGGGAACAGATCGTCGCCGTTTGCACTTATTCCGTTCTTAGCTTTGTACATATAAAGTGCTGCTCCAAGAAGAAGGAATAAGAAATTGACAACAAACAATATAAGAGAGAAACTTATCATGTTCTTCTGTGCAGATTTTATGTCCTTGCAAGAAAGATTCTTTTGCATCATTTCCTGGTCAAGTCCTGTCATAGCTATACAGATAAACATACCTCCCAGTATTTGTTTCCACCAGCAGTTTCTGCTCATGCTGTCTGTCTCTATGAATGTGAAATAATCACTATTAACTATTTCCTTTACCATACCACCTACAGAGAATCCCATAGATTGTCCCACCATTACAAAACTCATAACCAAGGCTATGATCATGAATGTCGTCTGTAGAGTATCTGTCCAAACTATTGTCTTTACACCACCTTTGATAGTAAACAATAGAATAAGAGCAAGGAACAAAGCAACTGTTAGTTCAAATGGAAGACCCCATGCTTTGAATACAAAGTTGTAAAGAACTATAATCACGATAAACATTCTCAAACTTGCACCCAGACATCTAGACAGCATAAAGAAGAAACTGCCAGTCTTGTGTGAATAAAAACCGAAACGCTTTTGCAGATAGGTATAAATGGAAACAAGGTTGAGTTTGTAGTATATAGGCATCAATACAAAGGCTATAACCAGATAACCAAAGAAATACCCAAGTACCATAAGCATGTAGGTGAACATTCTGTCGTTTACCCAGCCTGGTACACTCATAAATGTGACACCACTAAGCGAAGCACCTATCATTCCGTAAGCCACCACAAACCAAGGACTTTTTTTGTTGCCTTGAAAGAAGGCTTGGCTGTTGGCTTTTCTTGCTGTGATGAAAGTAATCGAAAACAAAAGAAGCGTGTAAGCCAAGAATGCGATGAAAATAATCTGTTCCATATCAAAAAAATTCTTTAATTTTGCTAAGTGTTTTTGAAATCTATGGCAAAGTTACTACATATTTTGTTCTCAAAAACGCTGGCAAACAAAAATAAATACAAAAACACTATGAACTATCCATCCATATATCTGGAAAATGTAATCAACGAACTGAGCAAACTGCCTGGAGTAGGCAAGAGAACAGCTTTGCGTTTCGCTCTTCACCTTCTTGCAGAAGATGAACAGGAGACAACACGTTTGGCAGAATGTCTTTTGAATATGAAGAAAGAGATAAAACTCTGCAAACATTGTTACTCCATTTCAGACAACGATGTATGTGAGGTGTGTGCCAACGAGAAGAGAAACCACAATATAGTCTGTGTAGTTGAAAACATTAGAGATGTGATGGCTATAGAGAACACCAACCAGTATCAAGGAGTTTATCATGTTCTAGGTGGTGTTATTTCTCCTGTAGATGGTATAGGAGCAAAGGATATACGCATGGCAGAACTTGTGGAACGTATTGCCAAAGAAAACATAGAAGAGATTATCCTTGCTCTCCCTACTACCATGGAAGGAGATACTACTTGCTTTTATATAAACAAACTTGTAAAGGATTTCAACGTAAAGGTTTCAGCTATCGCTAGAGGCGTAGCAATAGGCGACAACATAGAGTACGCAGACGAGATTACTCTTGGCCGTTCTATAGCCAACCGTATGCCTTTTGAAAAAATATATTCAAGATAACTTTCTTATTTAAAAAATTTTCCTATATTTGCATTCGCAAACAATTTGTTTGTGGAAATAATTTATTTACCTTTTTTAACACATTTAAGTATGAAAAAACTTTTAACAATTTTGGCAATGCTGTTATGCATTAGTTCAAACATTTTTGCAGTAGACTTTAGTGCAGTAAATAGTGATGGAAAAACTATTTATTACAATATCACATCTCCAACAACTGTGGAAGTGACTAATGAATTTCCATATGAGTACACAGGCACTCTAAATATTCCTGCAACTGTTGTACACAATGGAGACACATACAATGTTACTGCTATAGGTAACAATGGATTAAGCTATTGTGAAGTTCTAACAACTGTTGTTCTCCCTAGCAGTATTATTTCTATAGGAGCTTATGCATTTCAACATTGTAGTGGTCTAACTAGTATAACTCTTCCAGAAGGTCTTATATCTATAGGAGAAAAAGCATTTAGAAATTGTTATATATTGGAAAGTATTGACATCCCTAATAGTGTTACTACTATAGAAGACGGAGCATTCTATGACTGCTATGCATTAGAAACTGTTACCTTAGGAGAAGGTCTTACTTATATTGGCAGCCAATCTTTTAGTGGCTGTTATGCATTAACTACTGTTGTATATAATGCTAAAAATTGTTTAACAATGAGGGGTGCAGGATTTGGAACTTCTGAAAATTTTAATTCTCTAACTATAGGAGAGCAAGTTGTTTCCCTGCCTTCAAAAGCATTTTCTAGTTGTGATGGATTAACAAGTGTGACAATACCTAATAGTGTTATCACTCTTGGCGATTCTATATTTTATGGATGTGACGGATTAACAAGTATAACTATTGGCAATGGTGTTACTTCTATAGGAAAAAGTGCTTTCTCTAGTTGTTGGAGTTTAGAAAGTCTTACTATTCCTGATAACGTTGTTTCTATAGGCGAAGCTGCGTTTTCTGTTTTGGATATAACAACTCTAACAATAGGTACTGGTCTTACATCTCTTGGAAGTGAGGCTTTTTCTGGTTGCAGAAATCTGCAGACATTGAACTGGAATGCTATAGATTGCCAATTTGAAGAAACTTCATTTGTTAGATTTGATGCATTAACATCATTGAATATAGGAGAAGATGTGCAAGTGATACCAGCACACTCTTTCAATTTCTCTAACAGACTAACAAAAGTTGTTATTCCAGCTAATGTTACTTCAATAGGGGAAGCTGCTTTTGATTTTGGTCCTGCATTTAGTTATTTAGATACATTTATAGTAAAATCTGTTAACCCTCCTACAATTCATCAAAAATCGTTCAGTTATAACTATTCACACATTTCAACACCTTTGATTATTCCTTGTGGTAGTTTGTCTTCTTATGAAACTGCAGAGAATTGGTCATTTTTTACAAATAAGATAGAAGATTGCAACTCAGGTGTAGGTATAGAAGATGTTGCAGAACAATCAGATATTACTATCTATCCAAATCCAGTAATGGATGATGCTGTATTGAACATCGATGATTTGACAGAAGATGTAAATATTATCTTGACAGACGAACAAGGCAGACAAGTAAGTCTTTCTACTATGAAAGCAGGAGAAAGAACACTAACTCTAAATACAAACTCTCTGCCTAGTGGTATCTACTTTGTAAGAATAGTAGGAAATACAATCCAAAGAACTGAAAAGATTATCAAGAAATAGTGTTAGCAATCCATATGCAAGAACATAAAGCTCGCAAAACTGCGAGCTTTTGTTTTATATATAAGATTGTACACAATTTCTTTTGTATTTGAAGAAAATATGCTATCTTTGCATTTGAAAAATAAGCAAAATTTCAAAGGTGTAATGCAGAAGAAAGAAAATATTACTGAATCATGTGGTTTGAAGGATCGTATAATGGCAATGCCTGATGATAGCGTATTGTTTCGTTCTGACTTTCCTGAATATCATTTAGAATTTGTTGGTAGTGTTCTTGCAGAATTGACAAAAGAAGGAGTACTAGTAAAACTTGCTCAAGGTATATATTCAAAACCTAAGGTGAGCAGATTTGGAGTTGTTTATCCTTCGGTTGATAAAATCGTGCAAGCGATTGCAGTTCGTGATAAATCACAGATTCTTCCATCTGGGATGACAGCCCTAAATGAGTTAGGTTTATCCACTCAGGTTTCAATGAATTATACATATCTCACATCAGGAAGTGAGCGTATAATAAAATTATCTAACAGAAATATTTATCTAAAACGTGGAGTACCTAAGAATTTTTGTTATAGTACGAAACTTATTGGATTACTTGTGCAAGCTTTGAGGACATTGAAACAAGAAAATGTTAGAGATACAGAACTCCAAACTATCCGCATGTTGATAGAAAAGGAACCAGAAAGGGAAGCATTAAAGGCAGATGTCAACATAATGCCTGCATGGATGAAGAGAATTATTAAGCCAATGATTAGCGATTAAGAAACTGAGTTATTATGAATAAATTGTGGATTAACAACGAATTGGTTGATCGTTTGGCAATGCTTCAGCAGACAGAAATTATACATCCTGGCATCAATCAAGTAGCAATAGAAAAGGATTGGTGGGTAACACTCACACTCAAAGCTTTGTTCCAGACAGAGTGTGCAGAATCATTGCTTTTCAAAGGAGGTACGTCATTATCTAAAGGATTTAACATAATTGAGCGATTTTCCGAAGATATAGATCTTGCAATCAATCACTCGTTTTTTGGAATAGAAAAGACAACTAATAGTCAGCGTGAAAAACTTCGCAAATTGTCTCGAGCATATATTCATGAGACACTATCAACGCAATTGGATGAGAATCTCAAGAAGTTGGGCGCATTAGGTTATCGTCTCGAAAATGTTACACATGTACTAGGTAATGATAGAGAATTGCATCCAATTGATTCTGATAAAGATCCAACTGTCATACTATTGCATTATCCTTCAATTGTTGAGGAAACTATCAGTTACATCCATCCCCGTGTTAAAATAGAGATTAGTAGCCTTTCAATGGATGAACCATCAGAGGAACGAGACATCCGTTCACTCATCGGAGAAACATTTGAAGGAGAGGATATAGGTGTAGATTGTAAGGTGCGAACTGTAGTGCCAACCCGTACATTTCTAGAAAAACTTTTCTTATTGGCAGAAGAATTTCAAAGGGATAAACCTCGAAGTGTTCGAATGTCACGTCATCTATATGACATAGAGAAATTGATGAATACAAAATATGGCAAGGAAGCATTGTCAAACCGTCAGTTATATGATTCTATTGTTGAACATCGCAGAACATATTATGCTCTTAAATATGTTAATTACGACCTTCACGACCCCTCAACAATCAATTTTATGGTTCCCAAGGAAGAAAGAGATGCTTGGGCTAAGGATTATGCAGATATGCGGCGTTTCTTTATCTATGGAGATTCGCTTGACTTCAATACTCTAATGAAGAGAATTGATGATCTACAGGGAGTAATAAGAAATGGAGTCATAGACAATGATAGATACATCTTGTAATAGTAAACTGCATATTATATTTTAAGAGAGTTTTATGTTTCTCAAAAATAGTAGGAAATACAATCCAAAGAACTGAAAAGATTATCAAGAAATA
>JAGHSX010000068.1 GCA_018065645.1 Candidatus Scybalousia scybalohippi | reverse complement strand
AGATATGACACCATCAGAACTTAACTTCATGCTCTACACAGCACAGAACTTAATACTTATGAGAGAAGGTAAAATATGACAATAGAAAAATTACCATCAGGGAGCTACCGCCTAAAAAAGATGTATAAAGGCAAGCGGTACTCTCTTACAGTTCAGAACAAACCAACCAAGCGTGTAGCAGAAGATCTGATGAATGAGCATATAACTGCTACTGGAGCTATGGCTAAAAAGAATATGACGTTTAAAGATGCAGTGGACGCATACTGTACGCTAAAATCTAACATCCTTTCGCCATCCACTATAGTAGGTTACAAAAAGAGCCTGCGTCAGCTCTCTGAGGACTTCAGACAAACTCTAATAAATGATATTGAACAATTAACCATACAAAAGGAAATAAACGATTTGTCCGCCAAGCTTGCCCCTAAGACAGTGCGAAATGCAAACGGACTTATAGCTGCGGTTCTGAAAACATATCGTAATGGTTTGCATTATGATATTAATCTTCCCCAGAGCATAGCATCAAAGTCTCATATACCTACTGAAACCGAAATAAAGCAGATACTGAATGCAGTAAAAGGAACTGACTACTATGTACCTTTTGCTCTTGGAACTATGGGAATGCGTAGATCAGAAATATGTGCCCTGACTATAGAAGATTTGTCTGATGATAATATGCTGACCATCAACAAGGCTAAAGTTCAGAACGAAGATAAAAAATGGGTCATTAAACCATATCCCAAGACAGAAGATAGTCAAAGGACGATATACCTCCCTCCTGAGCTGGCTGACCTTATACGGAGTCAGGGTTATATATTTACAGCACACCCAGAAAGACTTCTGGATCATCTGCACAGCACTCAAAAGCAACTCGGTATAAAATCATTTAGATTTCATGACCTGCGTCACTACTTTGCTACAATGGCTCACGCAATGGGAATACCAGATAAATACATCCAGCTCCAAGGTGGATGGAAAACTGACCACATTATGAAAAAAGTATACCGACACTCACTTGATGATGAATACGAAAAGACTCAAAAGCAGTACGTAGACCGATTATTTAAAAAATAAATTACCCATACTATATGTGTGGGTATTTTCGTGGACAATTCGTGGACAATTTTTTTAATTTTTTGCGTTTTATTTACAACTGTGTGTTTTAAAATCAGCAAAATAAAAGTGCCTGAAATGCCCTATTTATAAGGCTTTCAAGCACTTTTCCTTTTATTTAAGCACTTCTAAAAATAATGGACCTGAGGGGAATTGAACCCCTACCAAATCAGCCAAATAGTGCGTATTTATGCGGTACTTTTCTTTTTCGTGGACAATTTGTGGACAATTATCCTATTTTGAAAGCAATATATCTAGTAATTCAATTACCTTCCTGCCATACATACTCACCCACTCTGCAAGATACTCTTCCTGCTCTATGTCAATGTGGATATCATAGGCAAAGCAAAAGCAATGACACAATTCGTGACATATGACTCGTTCAAGGAATGCACCAGACAGCGCATCGCTAAGATACACTGTGCTGGTGTTCCTGTCGGTCATGCCGACTGTTCTGCTACCATCAGACCTGTACAGCATAGGACTGTCAGCAGGCACGAACTGCAACCTCCACTCTATTCCGTTGATTGAGAATTTGTTCATTACATCATCGAATTAGCCATGTTAGTGAAGTGGTTTCTTGCGTTGGCTCTCTCTGTGGCTGTCATTTTCGATTTGAGCTTGTTCATATCCTCTTCAAGCACCTCAAAAATCTTTTTCATTTCTGCGGTATGATCTTCCTGTGGGTCCATGTTCTTAACCTCTTCATAGCCTCGTCTTGCTCTGTCATATCGGCTATTGTTTGCGCTTGGCATCATTCCGCTATCGGTATAATACATTCTGCCAGAGCTTCTGTCCATGTCACGATACTGCTCCATGTCGCCACGCATCATTGGATCATAAACCTCGTAGCCACTTCTCATATACTGCCCATTAGATGGATTTCGCATTGGAGTGTAGAATTTTCCGTGTTCATCGTAGTTGACTCCGTACTGGTTCTCAGGCTTCTCCATCGCTTCTGTTATAGCACAGTAATAACCAGCCTCTGCTAAGTCCTTAATGCCATCACAAGTTTCCTTGAATTCCTCCAGCTCCAAGTTATCCATATCGGTTGCCTTGGATGCAAGGCGAGTTATAGCCATTTTCATAACATCTTTAATCTGTTCCATAACCACTACCTCACTTTCTCGATGATCAGAATAGCCTCTGATACTGTTGCTGCAGCATTAAGTGCTACTCCAATCTTTACCTTTTCAGCCGTTGGAGCAATTGCTATTCTCTCTACATCGTAAATATGCAGAGCCACAACACCTGTGTCAGCTGTGATATCTGTTGATGTAGATGCTATCGGTGTATTGTTGGCTGTTAAGTCCATTGTTATATTTGTTACCGCTACATCAGTAACAGTCATCATAACGCTAATATTGTAGCTACCTGTTGTGTTAATTGCTACAGCATTCGAATTTTCGACTGGTGTAGTATTTGCGTTTGAATTTATTTCTGTTTTAAATGGTATCAGAGTATTTGCTGCTACTGTGATATCATTCTCTATCGTTCCTTTATACATGATTTTATCCTCCTTAAATAAAAAGGGCATCCACGCTATGCGCAGACACCCCTCCTACACTAAATGCCTTTCGCACCATTAGTTAACTATGCAACTGTTGTTCCATATCCATAAAAAGCGTTAGCGTTTCCGTATGAGCAGTATGGGTTCTGGGTCAGATAGCATGGATTAATTTGTGGTTTTACAAGGTTCTGTATAAACAAATTCTGCCTATCCTGTGATGCCTGCCACTTATAAGCCTGAATCTCGTCTCTAAGGTTCTGAGTGTTCTGGTTATCCATGTATCCAATAATTCTGTCGCCAAGCTTGTCAATTGCCTG
>JAGHSX010000065.1 GCA_018065645.1 Candidatus Scybalousia scybalohippi | reverse complement strand
TTTTGCAAAATCAAATCAATAATAAAAGAATTAACAGTTAAAATTTAAAGAAAGGAGAATAAAATGTTAGAAGCATTACTCATCATAGGAATGGTTTTCTTTGTAATGAGAGAATCTACAGACACAGAAAAAACTTGTGACACCTTAGTGGTAAAAAAAGAAGAAAAGAAATAAGAATAACAATTATACAAAGGAGAATAAACTATGCTAGCACTAATACTTATAATAGGAATGTGTTTTAATGGAATAGATGATTTTTTCAATTCACACAAAAAATTGTAAAAAAAGTTGTAAATTTTGTAATAAAAACGAATTTTATTCGTGATACATATAAGTAAATCTTTTAACTATGGGATTATTAGACACAATATTATTTGGAATTCTTGTCGATTCCAATAAAAACAAGAAAAGAAAAAGTTTCTTTGACACTGAGCCATTGGACAAAAAATATCCTGATGCATTTGATGATGATTTTGGCAAGGAGTATGATGACAATGGTTTCAACAAGTTTGATGATAAAGAAGACTAATCGTTGCGAGTTTTGTATTTTTAATTCACCAATAAAATAAATAAAAAGTTTATGGAAGTAACATCTATTATTATCATTGCATTGTTAGTATTACTAGTAATAGCAGTAGTTGTATTGGCAACAAAGAAGAACAAAGTCACAAATCCTCAGGAAGTGGTAATACCTCAAGAAATATTGACAAAACAGAGTAATCTGGAGACTGAGAACGGAATACTTAAAGGCACAATAAGCGAGAAAGATAGAAACATACAAGAGCTAAACGATATTATTATTAGCTTGCGTGAGCAGAAAGAAACTCTATCAACAGAGAATACCTCCCTAAAAACCAAAGCAGATTTCTCACAAAAGGCTGCACAGGACATAAAGGACCAACATGCAGAATCCATTCGCAGACATAGAGAAGAAATTATAGGGAAAGATAAAGAACTGACTGACTTAAAGCAAAAAAATGAAGTTTTGTTTAGTGAGTTATCCGATTGTAAAGCACAGTTGGAAGGAGCAAAGACAAACTATATCAACCTTGAAAAAAACTTCAACGAATACAAGGCAAACTTTGAGCAATTACAGAAACAATTTGAGGAAAGAATCAAAAATGTCACCAATGATATTTTGGAAGAAAAAACAAAGAAGTTCTCTGAACAAAACAACGAGAGTTTGAGCAACATCTTAAAACCTTTCCAGGAAAACATAAAAGAATTTAAAGACAAAGTAGAGAAAAACATCAATGAACAAACAGGATTGAGTTCTTCACTAAAAGAGCAAATAAAAAACGTAATGGAACAAAGTAAACAAATTTCCAAAGAGGCTAATGATCTTGCTTCTGCTCTTAAGGGAGAAAACAAACGTGCTGGAAACTGGGGTGAACATGTTTTGGAAACTATACTTCAAAATAGTGGATTGATAAAAGGACAGAATTATTTCACTCAAGAATCTATAAACATAGAAACAGAAGATGGTAAAACAAAAAGATATATTCCTGACTGCATAGTAAAAGTACCAGGCTCTGAAGATGAAAGTGACAGCATCATCATAGATAGTAAGGTTTCTTTGGTTGCTTACGAGAGATATTTCCATGCAGAGAGCGAAGAGGACAGAGCAATAGCTTTAAAGGAACACATAACTTCTATTCGCAGCCACATAAAAGAGCTCGCTAACAAAGATTATGAAAAACTTACAAAGGGAGATATAAATTTTGTTATGATGTTTGTTCCAATAGAACCTGCTTACATTCTTGCTATGCAAAACGAACCAGGTCTTTGGGAAGAAGCTTACAAACAAAAAATAGTCTTGATTTCTGCAACTAATATGATTTCTTCTCTACGTTTAATTGCCGACCTTTGGAAACTAAATACTAGAAATGCCAACGCCAAGAATATTGCAGAGGAAGCAAGCAAAATGTACGATAAATTCATAGGGTTCCTAGAGAATTTCAAAAAGATAGAAGACCATCTAAAGAAAGCACAAGAATCTTTCTCTGATGCAAAAGGACAACTAAATACAGGTAGAGGTAACCTTATAGGCAAGATGGAACAACTAAAAAATATGGGAATCGAATCTAAGAAACAGCTTCCTAATGGTTTTGAAAACTACGATGATTAGGATTTTGTTTGTTGTTAAATTTCATTTTGGTTTTGTTAATTTACTCAAAAAGGTTGACCTCTTGGCCAACCTTTTTTATCTTTATTTCACTCCTAGTGAGACTTTCTTTTTTGAATCATTTATCTTTCTCACATTCGTAGGACGTTTTATACGTTTGGGAAGAGTTTTAGGTGCTTTGTAAACGTATTCTATCCAATTTGTCTGGTATTTTGTATTCTGCCTTAAATGGCCTATAGTTTCTATACTTTTGTCTTGATGTCTTACAAAGCCTTCGCTCCAAGTTCCCATATCCAGATAAATTGCATCCTTAACACCTATCCTCTTTACTGCATTAGCAAAGTCTTCAAAAGTCATTCTACTGACACTTTCTATAACTACTCCCCTATTATGAATAATTGCTAAACAACGTCTAAATGTAGGCTTTTGCTTTCTGAATATACGACACTCAACAGTATCTCCTCCTTTCAATAGAAGCATTTGTTGGAAATAGCAACCATGTTCTTGTATTGCCCTATTCTTTGCAATAAGACCAGAATCTACCAAAGAATCTATGATAATGGTATCACCATACATAAGGCAGAATCCTGTTTCTTTATCCTTAGTATTTTCTTTTAATACACCATCCACAACAAAATCTCCTACAACATCTTTTAGCCCTGCAGCTGTAAAAGCTCCTGCTACAGACAATGCCCGGGTATTGTCTAACGAATCTGGCTTTGTAAGTGTAAAATGAGCCTGACAATTATGCGGAGCATACAAAACCAAAGACCAATCCAATGTATCCTGAGTTTGAACTATGGTATCCAAACTTACATATGGTACTACAGATTGGCCCATAAGTTTAGCACTTGTACATATGCACAAAACCAAACATAATATTTTGAAGAGTGTTTTCATTATGCTTTACCCATAGGGTTCATAGCGTTGAAATTAGGTGCTGATTGTACTCCATCTTGGATTTCACCCATTGTACTTTCATACTTTTGAATATTTTCCTGTAAAGCTCTAAGGAGTTTTTTAGCATGCATAGGAGCAAGAATAACTCTGCTTCTAACTTGAGCTTTATTAAGGCCTGGAGCTATTTGAATGAAGTCAACTATAAATTCTGATGGAGAATGTTGTACTATTTGAAGATTTGAGTAAACGCCTGCAGCTACTTCTGGAGTAAGCTCTATGTCTATTTTGTTTTCCATCTTGTTTTCTTCCATTTTATTTGAGTGTATTTAAGGGTTATATTTTTAGTTATTTCTAACTTTTGTCATCTATCTTTCTTTTTTCATCTAAAGCTAAAAACTTAAGAAAAAAAAATTAGGACTTAATTCTAAAAAAATGTAGTGCATAAAAGAAGACTTATGCACTACAAATTTATCATTAACTTAATAGTTTCTTACTATTTGTTTGCAGGTTTTCTACCACGCTTTGTTGGAGTAGCAGCTGGCTTGTTAAACTCTTCCATTTGCTCTTTGTTTGCAACAAATACGTTTTGATATTCTCTCAAACCTGTACCAGCTGGAATCAAGTGACCAACAAGTACGTTTTCTTTCATACCCACTAGGTCGTCTGATTTTGCTGAGATTGAAGCTTCGGTAAGAACCTTTGTTGTTTCCTGGAATGAAGCAGCTGACAAGAAACTCTTTGTTTGTAGAGAAGCTCTTGTGATACCTTGCAAGATTTGGTGAGCAGTTGCAGGTTGAGCATCTCTTGCTTCCATAAGAGCAAGATCTTTTCTCTTCAATGAAGAGTTTTCATCTCTCAACTCTCTTGCAGTTATCATTTGACCATTCTTGTAAAGTTCGCTTGCACCACAATCTGTGATTACCTTTTGTCCGTAAATCTTGTCATTTTCTTCTTGGAAATCTATCTTATTGATAGCTTCACCTTCAAGGAAACGAGTATCACCTGGATCGTCAATCTCAACCTTACGCATCATTTGACGAACGATAACTTCAAAGTGTTTATCATTGATTTTTACACCTTGTAGACGATAAACGTCTTGAGCTTCGTTTACGATGTATTTTTGTACTTCCAAAGGTCCTAGTACATTCAAAATATCCGCTGGAGCAACTTCTCCTTCTGACAATGGTGTACCAGCCTTAACGTAGTCATTTTCTTGTGCAAGAATCTGACGTGATGTTGGGATAAGGTATGAAACTTTTTCACCTGTCTTGCCTGTGATGATAATCTCACGATTACCTCTCTTAAGTTTAGGGTTGAATGTAACAACACCATCAATTTCTGCAATTCTAGCTTGGTCTGATGGATTACGAGCTTCAAACAACTCTGTTACTCTAGGAAGACCACCAGTGATGTCACCAGCCTTAGCTGAAGAACGAGGTATATTTGCCAATGTATCACCAGCCTTTATTTCATCGCCATCTTCTATTGCTAGGTGGGCTCCTACAGGCATATCATAAGTCTTAATCACTTCGCCAGTCTTAGCATCTACGATGTTGATTGCTGGATTCTTTGATTTAAGCTTAGTTTCTACAATGATTCTTTCATTAAGACCTGTTTCACTATCTGATTCTTCTCTATATGTTACATCTTTTTCTATAGATTCAAATGAAGCCTTACCTGATACTTCTGAAAGGATAGGTGCGTTGTATGGGTCCCATTCAGCAATTACGTTGTCAGCCTCTACATGATCGCCATCTTTGAAGAATAGAGAAGCTCCATAAGGAATATTTGCTGTCATCAAAATGCTCTTAGTAGCTTCATTGATGATTTGCATTTCAGCACTACGTCCAACAACCTTTGTACAATTTACATCTTCTACACCGTCATTGTATACGTAAGGAACATCTCTCAATTCTTCTATTCTCAAAGTACCATCACATTTGTCTTTAACCTTAATTTGAGAAACGTTACCAGCATTACCAGCAACACCACCGACGTGGAATGTACGAAGTGTCAACTGAGTACCTGGTTCACCGATAGCTTGTGCAGCAATCACACCAACACTCTCTCCTCTTTGTACTAACTTACCTGTTGCAAGGTTACGTCCGTAACATTTAGCACAAACTCCGTGTTTAGATTCGCAAGTAAGAACGGAACGAATTTCCACTTCTTCTATTGGAGATTCTTCTATCTTTTGACAAATGTCTTCTGTAAGTTCATCGCCTTCTCTTGCTATTATCTCTCCTGTTACTGGGTGTACGATATCGTGAAGAGTTACACGACCAAGGATTCTGTCATAAAGACTTTGAACAACCTCGTCATTACGTATAAGAGCAGTTGTTGGAATACCACGCAATGTACCACAATCTTCTTCATTGATAATAACATCGTGAGCAACGTCTACTAAACGACGTGTTAGGTAACCAGCATCGGCTGTCTTCAAAGCTGTATCGGCCAAACCCTTACGAGCACCGTGTGTTGAGATGAAATACTCAAGCACTGACAGACCTTCCTTGAAGTTTGAGATAATAGGGTTTTCAATAATTTCTGCGCCACCAGAACCTGCTTTCTGAGGTTTAGCCATCAAACCACGCATACCAGACAACTGACGAATCTGCTCTTTACTACCACGGGCTCCAGAATCCAACATCATATAAACGGCGTTGAATCCCTGACGGTCCTGTGACATATGAGTCATTACGTGATTTGCAAGAGTTCTATTGGCTGCAGTCCAAATATCGATTACTTGATTATAACGTTCGTTATTTGTAATAAGACCCATTTGATAGTTACCTACAACTTCTTCAACCTTTTCTTCTGCATCTGCAATGATTTCCACTTTTTCTTCTGGAACGATAACGTCTGCAAGGTTGAATGAAAGACCTCCTCTAAAGGCCATGTAGTATCCCTTATCCTTGATGTCGTCTAGGAACTGAACTGTACGTGCAGAACCACAAACTTTCAATACATCACCGATAATGTCTCTTAATACATTTTTCTTAATAAGAGCGTTAATGTAACCATATGTTTCAGGAACAAGCATGTTAAACAATACTCTACCTATTGTAGTATGAATACCATTCTTGATTTCCTTAATATCATTTTCTGTAATATCTAACCTAATACCATTCTCTGCATAGTATTTGTCTCCTAGCTTGATGCATGGTTTTTCTTTCTCAGATTTCTTGTCGAAATAGATTCCTGAAGCTAGAGGAACGCCATAGTTATTTCTATACAAAGTGATTCCAGCATGAAGGTCTACACGCTTTTCATTATATGCGATTTGAACATCTTCAAATGAATAGAAAGCTTTTCCTTCACCAGCGACCTTTCTATCATCTGTGCTCTTCATCTCCTTAGTCATATAGTAAAGACCAAGAATCATATCTTGTGAAGGGACAGTAATAGGAGCTCCATTTGCTGGGTTCAATACATTGTGAGAAGCAAGCATCAGAAGTTGAGCTTCCAAAACAGCTGCATTACCCAATGGTAGGTGAACAGCCATCTGGTCACCATCGAAGTCGGCATTGAAACCTGTACAAACCAATGGGTGAAGTCTAATCGCTTTACCTTCTACCAATCTTGGTTGGAACGCTTGGATACCCAAACGGTGAAGAGTTGGGGCACGGTTCAATAGAACTGGATGTCCTTTAACAATATTTTCCAAGATTTCTATTACAACAGGTTCTTTTCTATCTACTATACGTTTAGCTGATTTCACAGTCTTAACGATACCTCTTTCAAGGATCTTACGTATAATGAATGGTTTGAACAATTCTGTTGCCATATCTTTAGGAAGACCACATTCGTGCATCTTTAGATCTGGTCCTACAACGATAACTGAACGGCCAGAGTAGTCAACACGCTTTCCCAACAAGTTTTGACGGAAACGGCCTT
Source organism: Candidatus Scybalousia scybalohippi (assembly GCA_018065645.1). Lineage (GTDB taxonomy): Bacteria > Bacteroidota > Bacteroidia > Bacteroidales > P3 > Scybalousia_A > Scybalousia_A scybalohippi. Next base: position 22,422 of record JAGHSX010000065.1, on the reverse strand, counting down.
GTTTACCCTTCAAACTGTCAGAAAGAGATTTCAATGCACGATTTGAGTCTGAACGAACAGAAGAAACCTTTCTTGAATTGTCAAACAATGAATCAACAGCTTCTTGAAGCATACGTTTTTCGTTACGCATGATTACATCTGGAGCCTTGATTTCAACCAATCTCTTCAAACGATTGTTTCTTATTATCACTCTACGATAAAGGTCATTAAGGTCTGATGTAGCGAAACGGCCACCATCAAGTGGAACCAATGGACGTAAATCTGGTGGAATAACAGGAACAACTTTCACAATCATCCATTCAGGACGATTTTCCATTTTATTATTTGCTTCACGGAAAGCTTCAACAACATTCAAACGCTTTAATGCTTCATGTTTTCTTTGTTGAGAAGTTTCTTTGTGAGCAGCATCTCTTAATTTATAAGATAAATCATCTAGATCTATATCCTTCAATAAGTCATAAAGTGCTTCAGCACCCATCTTAGCGATGAACTTATTAGGATCTTCATCTGGAAGTAATCTATTTTCAGGTGGAAGTGATTCAATTATTGCTGTGTAATCTTCTTCTGTCAAAAGATCTAGACGTTTTACACCATCTTGTTCTTTTATACCTGGTTGAACTACTACGTATTTTTCATAGTAGATTACAGAGTCTAGTTTTTTACTTTGTAGACCAAGTAGTGAACCTATTTTATTAGGCAATGAACGGAAGAACCAAATATGAGCAACAGGAACAACCAATTGAATGTGTCCCATTCTCTCTCTACGTACCTTCTTTTCTGTAACTTCTACACCACATCTATCACAAACTATTCCCTTATATCTAATTCTCTTATACTTTCCGCAATGACACTCCCAATCCTTAACAGGACCAAATATTCTTTCACAGAACAAACCATCTCTTTCAGGTTTGTATGTTCTGTAATTTATTGTTTCAGGTTTTGTGACCTCACCCCTAGAGCGTTGTAATATACTCTCGGGTGAAGCCAAACTAATAGTCATTGTATGAAATGTACTATTAACATTACCTTCTTTATTATTTATTGTCATCTTATAGAATATTCTTTAAAAATTAATCAAAAGTAACTTCAAGATTCAAGCCTCTAAGCTCGTGGATCAATACATTGAAAGATTCTGGTATTCCAGGTGTTGGCATATTATCACCTTTAACTATTGCTTCATAAGCTTTAGCTCTACCTGTTACATCATCAGATTTTACAGTCAACATTTCTTGTAATACGTGAGATGCGCCATAAGCTTCCAATGCCCAAACTTCCATTTCTCCGAAACGTTGTCCACCAAACTGAGCTTTACCTCCAAGTGGCTGTTGTGTAATCAAAGAATATGGTCCAATACTTCTTGCATGCATCTTATCATCAATCATATGGTGCAATTTAAGCATATATACATAACCTACTGTTGCTGGCTGGTCAAATCTTTCACCAGTTTCACCATCATACAAGTAACATTTACCATTTTCTGGAAGGCCTGCTTTACGCATATATCCATTTACATCTTCCAAAGTTGCTCCGTTAAAGATTGGTGTTTCAAAACGAAGACCTAGTTCGTGTCCTGCCCAACCTAAAACAGTTTCAAATATCTGACCTAAGTTCATACGAGAAGGCACACCCAATGGGTTAAGAACTATATCCACTGGCTTACCACTTTCTAAGAATGGCATGTCTTCTTCTCTCACAATCTTAGCAACAATACCTTTGTTACCGTGACGACCAGACATCTTATCACCAACTTTCAATTTACGCTTCTTAGCTATGTAAATCTTAGCTATCTTGTTAATTCCTGTTGGTAATTCATCACCTATTGTTTGAGTAAATTTATCTCTTTCAAATCTACCCTTCAACTCTCTATAAACTATGCTATAGTTGTTCAACAACTTCTTGATAAGTTCATTTGTGTTAGCATCTGTAGTCCAGTTGCTATAGCAAACATTATCATAGTCTATGTCAAGAAGCATCTTTTGAGTAAATTTAACCTTCTTAGCAATGATTTCTTCTTTGTAGTTAGAATAAACACCATTAGATGTTTTTCCTGAAAGAAGGGTATATAACTTACCAACAAGCTTTTCCTTCAAATCTAGAGCCTCTCTATCAAAAGCTTCAGTAAGTTTTCTTATGATTTCTTTCTTTTCAGCCTTTGATTCTTTATCTCTCTTAGAGAACAAACCTCTCTTGATAACAACTCCACGAACTGAAGGTGGAACTTTCATAGAAGCATCCTTAACATCACCTGCCTTATCTCCAAAGATTGCACTAAGCAATTTTTCTTCTGGAGTTGGATCTGTTTCTCCCTTAGGAGTAATCTTACCTACAAGTATGTCACCTTCCTTAACTACAGCACCTATACGAACCATACCATGCATTGGATTTGGTTTTCCATCTAGATCATATTCGCCATCAAGGTCTTTTGTAGCTTCTGAACTTACGTTAGGAATATCTGTTGTTATTTCTTCATCTCCACGTTTTGTTTCTCTAACTTCTGTTACAAATTCTTCAACGTGAACAGATGTGTACCAGTCTTCTTTTACAACCTTTTCAGAGATAACAATAGCATCCTCATAGTTGTAACCTTTCCAAGGCATGAATGCAACTTGTAAGTTTCTACCTAGAGAAAGAACGCCATCTTTTGTTGCATAACCTTCACAAAGTATTTGACCCTTCTTAACTTTGTCACCTTTCTTAACAATAGGACGAAGGTTTACAACTGTGCTATCATTTGTCTTCTGGAATTTTGTAAGAGTGTAAGTTTTTCTATCATCATCAAAACTTACCAATCTCTGATCTTCATCTCTATCGTATATGATAGAAATTTCTCTTGCGTCAACGAAATCTACAATACCTTCACCCTCTGCTGTAATCAATACACGTGAATCTCTTGCAACATATGGTTCAATACCTGTTCCTACAATAGGAATTTGAGGATTTAACAAAGGAACCGCTTGACGCATCATGTTAGATCCCATCAAAGCTCTATTAGCATCATCATGTTCAAGGAATGGAATCAATGAAGCTGCTATAGATGCAATTTGGTTAGGAGCAACATCCATCAAATCAACATCTGAAGGTGGAACAATAGGGAAATCAGCCTGTTTTCTTGACTTAACTTTTTCATCAAGAATAGTTCCATCTGCATCTATCTTTGTTGTTGCTTGTGCAGCAACTTTATTTTCTTCTTCTTCTGCGGTAAGATATTCTACCTCATTTAGTAGTACCTTACCATCTTTTACCTTATAATAAGGAGTTTCAATAAAACCTAATTCATCAATCTTTGCAAACACACTCAAAGAAGATATCAAACCGATGTTTGGTCCTTCAGGTGTTTCAATTGTACAAAGACGACCATAGTGTGTATAGTGAACGTCACGAACCTCGAATCCAGCTCTATCTCTTGACAAACCACCAGGTCCCAAAGCAGAAATTCTTCTCTTGTGAGTAAGTTCTGTCAATGGGTTTGTTTGGTCCATAAATTGAGACAACTGATTTGTTCCAAAGAATGAATTGATAACTGAAGACAATGTTTTAGCATTTATCAAATCTGTAGGAGAGAATACTTCATTATCTCTTACATTCATTCTTTCCTTTATTGTTCTTGCCATACGAGCAAGACCAACATTGAACTGAGCATACAACTGTTCACCTACAGTTCTAACTCTACGGTTACTCAAGTGGTCAATATCATCAACATCAGCCTTTGAGTTAATCAACTCTACAAGATATTTGATGATAGATATAATATCTTCTTTTGTCAATACCTTGATAGATGGATCAACTTTCAAATCCAATTTTTTGTTGATTCTGTAACGACCAACATCACCTAAATCATATCTCTTATCAGAGAAGAATAATTTTTCTATAATACCTCTTGCAGTTTCTTCATCAGGTGGTTCTGCACTACGCAACTGCCTATAAATGTATTCAACAGCTTCCTTGGCATTATTAGCTGTATCCTTTTGCAAAGTATTAAATATTATAGAATAATCTGCTGACTGAGCATCCTCTCTATGCAATAGAACAGTCTTTATTCCTGCTTCAAGAATCTTGTCAACATCTTCTTCATCTAAAACTTTTTCTCTATCTATAATTACTTCTGTTCTTTCGATTGAAACGACTTCACCTATATCTTCATCAACGAAGTCTTCAACCCAAGTACGAACAACTCTTGCAGCAAGTTTTCTACCAGCCAACTTTTTCAAATTGTTCTTGTTAGCTTTTACTTCTTCTGCAAGGTCAAAAATTTCAAGTATATCTTTATCTGTTTCATAACCTATCGCTCTCAATAGCGTGGTTATTGGTAATTTCTTTTTTCTGTCGATATAAGCATACATTACGTTGTTTATATCTGTAGTGAATTCCATCCAAGAACCCTTAAATGGTATAATTCTAGCAGAATACAACTGCATACCATTTGCATGAGTACTTGTTCCAAAGAATACACCAGGAGAACGATGCAATTGTGATACTACAACACGCTCAGCTCCATTTATTACGAAAGTACCCTTAGGAGTCATATAAGGAATCATTCCAAGATAAACATCTTGTATGATAGTTTCAAAGTCTTCGTGTTCTTCATCAGTACAATAAAGTTTCAACTTAGCCTTTAGAGGAACTGAGAAAGTAAGACCTCTTTCTATACACTCTTGGATAGAATAACGTGGAGAATCTATAAAATAATCAAGAAATTCTAAAACGAAGTTATTTCTTGCATCGCTGATAGGAAAGTTTTCTGAGAACACCTTGTAAAGTCCTTCATTTCTACGGGTCTCAGAATCTGTTTCCAATTGAAAAAAGTCTCTAAAAGACTTCAACTGAATATCCAGAAAGTCTGAATAGTCAAACTTTTTAACAGTAGCAAAACTTACTAACTGTTGGTTATCATTCTTTTGTGCCAAGGTTTTAAATAATTAAAGGTTAAATAATAAGTTCTATACAAACACAAATAAGGAATAGATACTCTCCACCTATGGCGGAGAGTTCTTCTATTCCAATATTTAATTATTGTGGTGAAAAGTCTTATTTAATTTCAACCTTTGCACCAGCTTCCTCTAATTGTTTCTTTAATGCTTCTGCTTCTTCTTTAGTTACACCTTCTTTCAAAGGCTTTGGAGCTGCATCAACTAATTCTTTAGCCTCTTTCAAACCTAGAGAGCAAAGATCTTTAACAAGTTTTACAACGCTCAATTTTGAAGCACCTGCTTCAGCAAGTATTACATCGAAAGCAGTTTTTTCTTCTGCTGCTTCACCACCTGCTGCTGGACCTGCCATAACTACTGCTGCTGCAGCTGGTTCAATACCGTATTCTTCTTTTAATATGTCAGATAATTCTTTAACTTCTTTAACAGTCAAGTTAACTAATTGTTCTGCGAATGCTTTTAGATCTGCCATTTTATTTTCGTGTTTTAAATGTTTCTAATTTTGTTTTTACCTTTTGTGATTATTCAGCTGCAACTTCTTCAGTACCTTCTTCTTTCTTTTCAGCTGCAGACTGCAATGCTCCGATTACGTTCTGTGCTGGAGACATCAATGCAGATACGATATCTGCTATCATTTCAGTTCTAGACTTGATAGCTACAAGTTCTGCTAGATGTTCATCTCCAATATAGAATTCTTCTTCAACGTAAGCTGACTTCAATAAAGGCCTTTCGCTCTTAGCTCTGAATTCTTTTATCAACTTAGCTGGTGCATTATTCACATTTGAAAGCATAAGTGAAGTTTGGCCCTTAAGTGTAGGATACATTTGTGAATAGTCCATGTCCACACTGTCCATAGCTTTTTTCAACAATGCATTCTTTACAACGATAAGCTTAACTTCTTTCTTGAAACATGCTCTTCTAAGTTTTGCTGTATCAACAGAATTTAAACCTTCTAGATCTACAACATAAACGTAAGGATATTTCTGCAACTCTGCTCCAATAGTTTCTATTAGTCTGCCTTTATCTTCTTTCTTCATAATTTCTCTGTCTATAAAGATTATTTACTAATAGTTTTTGCATCAACTCTAACGCCTGGACTCATTGTTGAAGAAACAGATACGCTCTTCATATAAGTACCCTTTGCTGCTGTAGGTTTCAATTTCTCTATAGTACGTAATACTTCTAGAGCGTTACCTAGTATATTTTCAACAGGGAATGACATTCTTGCCACACTTGTATGAATGATACCATATTTATCAACTTTGAAATCTATTTTACCGGCTTTTACTTCTTGGACTGCCTTTGCTATATCCATTGTAACAGTGCCGGTTTTAGGGTTAGGCATAAGACCTCTAGGTCCCAATATTCTACCTAATGCACCTATCTTTGGCATTACACTTGGCATAGTTATTATTACATCGACATCCGTCCAACCGCCTTTTATCTTGGTGATGTATTCATCTAGACCAACATAATCAGCTCCGGCAGCCTTAGCTTCTTCTTCTTTGTCTTCTGTACAAAGAACAAGTACTTTCTTAGTCTTACCTGTACCGTAAGGAAGAGTAACTGTACCTCTAACCATTTGGTTAGCTTTACGAGGGTCAACTCCCAAACGAACATCAAGATCGAAAGAAGCATCAAAATTTGTATAAGTGATATCCTTTACAATTTTAATAGCTTCTTCAAGAGAGTATTCCTTTGAAGCATCATATTTCTTTAAGGCCTCTTGCTGTTTTTTCGATTTTTTTGCCATTTTTTTGCAATTTTCTATTTACTAATTTAATCAAGGATTATTCCTTAACTGTTATACCCATACTACGTGCTGTACCTGCAACCATGCTCATAGCGCTTTCGATTGTGAAGCAATTAAGGTCCACCATCTTAGCTTCAGCTATAGTTCTAACTTGGTCTTTTGTCAAAGAAGCAACTTTCTTACGATTTGGTTCGCCTGAAGCGGTTTCAATCTTTACAGCTTCTTTTATTTGCACAACAACAGGAGGGGTTTTAACAACGAAATCAAAGCTCTTGTCTGAATAAACAGTAATGATAACAGGAACTATCTTTCCAGCTTGTTTCTGTGTTCTAGCATTAAACTGTTTGCAAAACTCCATTATATTAACACCTTTGGCACCCAATGCTGGTCCAACTGGTGGTGAAGGGTTTGCAGCTCCACCTTTGATCTGCAATTTGATTAATCCTGCAACTTCTTTAGCCATTTTCTTACTAATTTGTGCGTTTAGAAATTAATAATGATGATTAACAATACTTTCTACTTTTCAACCTGCATAAAAGACAATTCAACAGGAGTCTTTCTACCTAGAATCTTAACGATAACTTTAAGCTTTTTCTTTTCTTCATTAAGCTCTTCAATTACACCTGTAAAATTCACGAAAGGTCCGTCAATAATCTTAATAGTCTCGCCAACAATAAAAGGTTCAAGAAGTTCTTCTCCATTACCCATTGATGCATCAACTCTACCTAGCATTCTTTCTACGTCAACGTCCTTCATAGGAATTGGCTTACCACTTTTTTCAGTGATAAAATCAAGAACGTTTGGAATGTTTCTAATGATGTGGATAATTTCGCCTTCTTTGTGTTTAGAAGAACCACCCTCCAATGCTGCTTCTACAAAGATGTAACCTGGGAATAATGTTCTATCCTTACTAACCTTTTTACCATTGCGAACTGAGTAAACTTTCTCTGTTGGTATCAATACATTAGATACAAATTCTGTAAGCTCTAAACGAGCGATTTCGTTATCAATATATTCTTTAGCCTTCTTTTCTTTTCCAGCTATAGCTTTTACAACATACCACTTTTTTGTCTGTCCACTCATCTGCGATTGAAATAAATTTGAATGTTAGTTAATCCAAATAATAAAAACATAAAAAAATACTCTCAACACCTCAAGACCTCATTAAAGGTTTATGGGAAGCAAGATATTGAAAATATTATGATTGTTGTTTATTTCCTTTAATAATTATGCCATCATTTGATATAGATAGCCTAGCAGTCCTTTCCAAAACATTGTTGGATGAACGCCAAACAGGATATCCATAATGAAAACTATCAAAGCTATAATAAGAGATGCAACAAAAACAACTATTGTACTATTTTGCAACTCTGACATTGTTGGCCATGACACTTTGTGAATCAATTCATCATAGCAACTCTTAACATAACTTACTACTGACATATATATGTATTTTTATTATCCGGTTTTATTGTATTATCTTTAATAGCAGGGGCAGAGAGAATCGAACTCCCATCAGCGGTTTTGGAGACCGTTATTCTGCCATTAAACTATGCCCCTAGAGTAGAGTAGGCTTTAACACCTACTCTAATTTATTTTGGAATTAGTCCATGATCTTTGTTACCTGACCTGCACCAACTGTTCTACCACCTTCACGGATAGCGAAACGTAGGTTAAGGTTAAGAGCGATTTCAGAAATCAAATCAACAGTGATTGTCAAGTTGTCACCTGGCATAACCATATCACGACCTTCTGGAAGAGATATTTCACCTGTTACGTCAGTAGTTCTGAAATAGAATTGTGGACGATATTTGTTCTGGAATGGAGTGTGACGACCACCTTCTTCTTTCTTAAGGATATAAACCTCAGCTTGGAATTTCTTATGAGGAGTGATGCTACCTGGTTTAGCGATAACCATACCACGACGGATTTCGTCTTTATCTATACCTCTAAGCAACAAACCTACGTTATCACCAGCTTCACCTTCATCAAGAAGTTTACGGAACATTTCAACACCTGTACAAGTTGATTTAAGTTTTTCAGCTCCCATACCAATGATATCAACAGGATCACCAACTTTGATAACACCAGTTTCAATTCTACCTGTAGCAACTGTACCACGACCAGTGATAGAGAATACGTCTTCAACAGGCATCAAGAAATCTTTATCCTTATCTCTTTGAGGAAGTGGAATCCAAGTGTCAACTGCGTTCATAAGTTCAACAACTTTTTCTTCCCAGCTTGGTTCACCATTCAAACCACCTAAAGCAGAACCACGGATGATAGGAGTATTGTCACCATCAAAGTTGTAGAATGACAACAAATCTCTAATTTCCATTTCTACAAGGTCTAACAATTCAGGGTCATCAACCAAGTCAACTTTGTTCATGAAAACAACGATACGAGGAACGCCTACCTGACGAGCCAAAAGTATGTGTTCACGAGTTTGTGGCATAGGACCATCAGTAGCAGCAACTACAAGGATAGCACCGTCCATTTGAGCAGCACCTGTAACCATGTTCTTTACATAGTCAGCGTGACCTGGACAGTCAACGTGTGCATAGTGACGAGTTTCTGTTTGATACTCAACGTGAGCAGTGTTGATTGTGATACCTCTTTCCTTTTCTTCTGGAGCAGAGTCGATAGAATCGAATGATTTAATTTCTGACAAACCTTTTTTTGCTAAAACTTGAGTAATAGCTGCAGTCAAAGTTGTCTTACCGTGGTCAACGTGACCGATTGTACCGATATTAACGTGATCTTTGGTACGTTCGAATTTTTCTTTTGCCATAACTTAATTGACTTAATTTTATTGTTTAATAATTATCTTTTCTTCTTTCTTTTTAGAAACACAAGAGCCGTTGACGAGGATTGAACTCGTGACCTCTTCCTTACCAAGGAAGTGCTCTACCACTGAGCTACAACGGCGTAACACTTCTTTACAACAATAAGGACGAGCCGTACACACTGCTCCCCCTGCTGCGAAGCCCTTGTCTGCTTCTTTTTGAGCGGAAAACGGGGCTCGAACCCGCCACCTATAGCTTGGAAGGCTATCGCTCTACCAAATGAGCTACTTCCGCATAGCTTTCTAAAAAATTGTGGGAAAGGGTGGACTCGAACCACCGAACTCCGAAGAGGACAGATTTACAGTCTGTTGCAATTGCCACTATGCGACTTTCCCTTTGAATAATATCAAAAAAAAAGAGCCGATGGAGGGACTTGAACCCCCGACAGGCTGATTACAAATCAGCTACTCTACCAACTGAGTTACATCGGCGTCTTAAATTTGAATTGTCATTCTCTCAAATAACTCTTCCTTTTCTCTTACGCATCGTTTGTGATGTCCTTGAAAAGTGATGCAAAGATATAACGATTCTCAATACCCACCAAATGTTTTTATGATTTTTTTTCAAAAAAAAATGTAACATTCTAATAATTAAGGAGAAAAATTTCAATCTATTTTTAGCATTTTTCGTGTTTTTGTGAGTATTTTTAGCATTTTTGAGGTCATTTTTTCTAGAAATGAATAAAAAAATCTCAAAAAATTCCAGTTTTGACCAAAAATTCAGATACGATTTATCCCCTATTCAGGACAACTCTTCTCTTTATTTCTATAAAAACACGGTTTTATTTCATCAAATCTTCGTTTTATTTCTTTGCAAAACCGATTTGCTAAGTCTGCAAATCGGACTTGTAATATTTGCAAGTCGGATTTGCAATGCTTACAAGTCGGACTTGCAGACCTTGCAAATCCGACTTGCAGAATTTTAAATCTTCGTTTCAGGTTCACAAAAGCAAAAAATAATCCTAAAATATTGCTTTATCTCTACTATGTTTTGCATAACAACCAAATTATTATTTTTATAGTTTGTCATACATCCAAAAAGAGGAAATAAAGGCCCCTATTATAATGTATGTAATAAATCAAGAAATCTTTCGTTAGTCTAGAAAAGAGAATAAAAACAATAAAACAAAAAAACAAACCACCTATTTATAAAATGAATTTCAAAAGACTAATATCCATGTTTTGTTTGTTTGCAGTATGTGTTGCAAACATATATGCTCAAAATGGTAAATCATCTATTACAGGCAAAGTTTCAGATGCAAAATCAAAGGAAATGCTTCCATACGTTGCAGTAGCAGTACTGCAGACAAAAGATTCTTCTATCATAGATGGAGGAATAACAAATGAAAATGGAGAATTCACTATTAGCAACATAAAATATGGGGAATACATCCTTCATTACACATTTGTAGGTTATAAGGATTATTTCAAAAACATAAAAGTAAGCATCCCTACAACAAACGTTGGTAGTATTGAAATGACAGTTTCAAGTTCTAATCTTAATGAAGTAAAGGTTGTTGGTGCAAAACAGATGATGGAATACAAACTTGACAAGAGAGTTATAAACGTAGACCAAAACCTAACAGCTGCAGGTGGAGACGCAAGCGACGTTTTACAGGATGTACCAAGTGTTGAGATAGATGATGAAGGAAACATCTCTTTGAGAGGTGGTTCTAATGTCACTTTACTTATAGATGGGAAACCTTCTGATATTTATGGTTCAAATGTAGCATCTGTACTTGCCCAGATTCCTGCTTCCTCTATTGATAAGATAGAAGTCATTACCAACCCTTCTGCAAGATACAATCCAGAAGGAATGAGTGGAATCATAAACATTACCCTAAAAGAAAAAGGAAACAGAGGTCTTAACGGAAATATAAACATTTCTGCAGGAAGTGCTTTGAATAAATGGATGCCTAGAGACAATATTTCTGGTGCTTTAAACTGGTCTAACAAGAAAGTTTCACTTTCTGCTTCTGCAAACGTAAGATATGGAGAAATGGGTATGTTGACTGACAACATGAGATATTTTCGTAATAGTAGCGGATACGTTACAGACATTATGAGAACACAAAGAGATGGTGGTACAGATGGTTATGGTTATGGATTCCGTTTAGGTGCTGAATGGTATATAAATAAATTCAACACTATGAATCTTAGTTTGAATATAAACAAGAACAAAGACTTCAATGACTATTCTACAGCAACAAATACAAACTATTTAAATTCTTCAAGCATAAGGAATAATGTTGACATCAGCAATGGCTATGGCAGAGGATCTTTCAACAATATGGCTTTTACTTATGAAAAAACATTCAAAGACAATGAAGACCAATTATTCTATGCAAACCTTACTTGGAGTTGGGGAAGTTATGGCAGAACAATAGAAGATGAAATTATTTATAACAGTCCCCTATTTTCTGACAGAAACTATATACGTGGAGATACTACCATAAGCAGAAGACACAATGCCGTTGCAGACATTCACTACATACATCCTTTCTCTAAGAATTCAAAAATGGAAATCGGTTACAACCTCAACTTTACCATTGCAAACAACAATTATGAATACTCTTACGACAGAGTTCTTGACAATGCAACCAGTTATGATTTTCATAAAACAGAACAAATACATGCTATCTATGCTACATATGGCTGGCAAGTAAATGATAAACTTTCTACACAAGTTGGTTTACGTGGAGAAACTACTCTATTGGATTTTTCAAAAGATGGCTACAATGGAATCAAAACTACTTTTGACAGAGATTACTCTTCCTTGTATCCTTCTATTCACATATCTTACCAGATAAACAAAATGAATTCGTTCCAAATATCTTATTCTCGTCGTGTGAAAAGACCAGATCATTTCAATATGATGCCTAACGTAGATATGACTAACCAAGAATATCTTCGTTTTGGTAATCCAAAACTTGACCCAGAATACACAGATGCTTACGAATTTGGTTATTCTCTACTGTTAAAGAACACAACAATCTTTACTTCTCTTTACTACAGAGAAGTTTCAAATGCAATCACAAGATTTGAATTTGAATGGAATGAAGACAATGCTCTTTATTATGGATTTGATTGGGCTTGGCAAGTTGCAGGCTCTGCTACTGCTACAGGAAGAACTGCACAGTCTTTCCTAAATATTGCAAACAGCAGAAACTATGGCCTGGAGATAATAGTAGATAGAGATATTACTTCTTGGTGGAAGGCAAATCTAAGTATGAACTTCTTTGGAGCATACAAAGATGGTAGAGCATACAACTATGACAAAGTAAATGCATTTAACTTCAATACAAAACTTAATACCACAATCACTCTTCCAAAGAATTGGTCTATTCAGGCTTCTGGACGTTATACAGCTCCAAGCAGAACAATTCAAGGATGGGAATACTCAAGATACGATGTAGACATCGCAATCAAAAAATCTATATGGGAAAGACGTGGAAGCATAGGCATCAACTTTAGAGATATTCTGGATTCCAGAGGTGGCCACGGAATTGCTTACACAGATGAATACATTTCATTTAACAACAGACACCCATACTCAAGAAGTATTCGTTTGAGTTTCTCTTACAACTTTGGAAAAGTTGCAAACATGAAGAAGAAAAAAGCTAAAAGCATGCAAGAGAACTACAATACTTCAGGCGGAGATGAAGATGAAGATGAAGAATAAAAGATAATTATTTGTATGCAACAAATATTTGATGTAGTTAGAAGAAAGTACGTTGCCAGAACTCCTGAAGAGGAGGTAAGGCAACGTACTATTGCTATACTCCAAAAAGATTTTTCTTACCCGCTGACTCGCTTCTCTGTAGAAGCAGAAATAATGGTAGGAAAAGTAAAGAAACGCTATGATATAATCATAAGAGATAGCGAACAAAAGCCTTTTATGCTTATAGAATGTAAAGCACCAAACGTTGCAATTACCGAGGAAACCCTTGCTCAAGCAACTAGATACAATGTAACACTAGAAGCAAAATATATCTTGCTTACAAATGGGAAAACGACCCTTCTATTTAAGAAAGAAAAGCAAAATTATATCCAAATAAAAACAATTCCTGAGTTAGTATAAGAGTTTTTGAACTTCTATTTTATATTAAGGTATTTATGTGTCTGTGTAGACAAATGCCAAAATGGATTGGAGAAAATAAATTCTTCTATTACTTTCAATGCTTTTTCTCTTTCTGTCCATTGAGCTTGTAAGTAACATTTGCATGAATCACTTACCTTTGCTCTCATATTCTCAGCAAAAGATAAATCATTATTATTTTCTATTACTACCTTCAATTCATTTGCTATAGACAAAGAAGAATCTAATGGAAGTTTGTTTTGCTTTGGAGACAAACATATCCAGTTCCACTTTCCAGTTATTTCATTTACTCCAGAAGTTTCCAAGAATGTATTTATTCCTTTTTCTTTTGCTAAAGTTGTCAAATTGTTTAAATCATATAAGGTTGGTTCTCCACCTGTAACTATCAGGTTCCTTACCTTGGAATCTAAAACAATCTGAAGGATATCTTCCACAAATACCATTTTAGAATTAGCAAGAGTCCAAGAGCGTTTTTCATCACAAAACGCACAACCAACATTGCAACCAGCCAATCTCACAAACCAAGCTGGCATTCCTGCATTATGACCTTCTCCTTGAAAAGAAAGAAATTGTTCTACAACTGGTAATTTCTCCATATTGAAAAAAAGGCAGGCTTTTTTAACCTGCCAAATTCATTAAAACAAATTGAAAAAGATTTTTTAATCCTTATATACTTCTTTTTTATAAGCTCTTAGTGTGTTTGTAAGCAAAGAAACTATTGTCATAGGACCTACACCTCCTGGTACTGGAGTAATGTATGAACATTTCTTGCTAACTTCTTCAAAGTCTACGTCACCTGTAACGTAATAACCCTTTTCGCTGTCGTCTGGAATTCTATGAATACCTACGTCTATAACGACTGCTCCTTCTTTAACCATTTCAGCTTTCAAGAAAGCAGGTTTTCCTATTGCAACTATGATAATATCTGCTTGAAGGCAAATTTCTTTAAGGTTTTCTGTCTTGCTGTGACAAAGAGTTACTGTACAATCTGAATGTTTACCTTTTCTTGACATAAGCAAAGAAACAGGAGTACCTACAATATCACTTCTACCTATTACAACACAATGTTTACCTTGAGTTTCTATTCCGCTTCTCTCTATCAATGTAACAATTCCATAAGGAGTAGCAGGGATATAAGAAGGAAGAGAAAGTACCATACGTCCTACGTTTACTGGATGGAAACCATCAACGTCTTTTCTTGGGTCTATACGATCTGTAATCTTTCTTGCATCTATATGCTTTGGCAATGGCATTTGAACAATGTAACCATCAACTTCATTGTCTTTGTTCAAGAAATCTATGGTTTGCAACAATTCTTCTTCAGAAATTGTTGCTGGAAAACGATAAACAGAAGATGTAAAACCAACCTCTTGGCTTTGCTTTTCTTTGCTCTTAACATATGAAAGACTTGCGCCATCTTCTCCTACCAATACAGCTACTAAATGTGGAGGTCTCTGACCATGATCCAACATATCTGCAACCTCTTTCTTTATCTCTTCTTTTATTTCTGAGGCAATCTTTTTTCCGTCTATAAATATAGGTTTTTGTTCTGCCATATCAAGATTATGTTTTATATATTGTGTATAATTTTATTCTCTTTTCTTATCAATAAGTCTCTAACGACGTCTCATATTTCTAAGATTCTGCATCTGTTTCATCTTACCCTTGCCGCTGAAAGTCTGCATCATCTTTCGTGTTTGGTCAAATTGTTTCAACAATCTATTAACCTCATCTATCTTTGTACCACTACCTCTTGCTATTCTCTGCTTTCTAGAAACATCTATAATGTTAGGATTCTCTCTTTCCTGTGGAGTCATACTGCCAATAATAGCTTCTATTCCTTTGAAAGCGTCATCATTGATTTCAACATCTTTCATCATCTTTCCTACACCAGGAATCATTCCCACCAAGTCTTTAAGGTTACCCATTTTCTTTATCTGATGGATTTGTGCAAGGAAATCATTGAAGTCAAATGTATTGTTATGTAGTTTCTTTGAAAGCTTTCTCGCTTCCTGTTCATCATATTGTTCTTGTGCTCTTTCAACAAGAGAAACAATATCACCCATTCCAAGAATTCTGTTAGCCATTCTATCTGGGTGGAAGATATCCAATGCGTCAAGTTTTTCACCTATAGAGATAAACTTGATAGGTTTAGAAACCACGTGTCTTATAGTTAAAGCAGCACCACCTCTTGTATCACCATCAAGTTTTGTAAGTACTACTCCATCATAATCCAATCTATCATAAAAAGCTTTTGCTGTGTTTACAGCATCCTGACCTGTCATAGAATCCACAACAAACAAAGTTTCTGTAGGATTAACGGCTTGCTTGATATTGGCAATTTCGTTCATCATTTCTTCATCAACAGCCAAACGACCTGCTGTATCTATAATGACTACATTGCAATTTGTTTGTTTTGCTTGTTGAATACCTTTCAAGGCAAGATCTACAGGATTATTGTTTCCTTCTTCAGTGTAGACAGGAACATTGATTTGAGAAGCCAAAACCTGTAACTGATTGATAGCAGCTGGACGATAAACGTCACCAGCTACAAGCATAACTTGCTTGCTTTTCTTGCTCTTAAGATAATTAGCAAGTTTTGCAGAAAATGTTGTCTTACCACTACCTTGAAGACCAGCAATCAAAATAATAGCAGGAGTACCCTTAATATTGATTTCAGAAGCTGTTTCTCCCATAAGAGAAACCAACTCATCGTGAACCATCTTGACCATCATCTGACCAGGTTCTACAGATGTAAGTACATTTTGTCCAAGTGCTTTCTGTTTTACTCTATCACAAAACTCCTTAGCGATGGAATAACTAACGTCAGCATCTATCAAAGCTTTACGTACCTCTTTTATACTCTCTGAAATATTTATCTCAGTAATCTTACCATTACCTTTTATAATTTTAAAGGCTCTATCAAGTTTCTCGGATAGGTTTTCAAACATTTTCTTATCGCTTTTTATATTTCAATCTGCAAAGATACAAATTTTTAATTAAATCTAAAAATAAAGAAGGTACTTATCTCTTATTTTTAAATATTCTTCTAAATCTTTTTGCCAACTTTCCCTTATCTGCGCTGCCGTTTTACCTTGTTGTATTTGTTTTCTAAGCTTATCTGTACCAGCTAATGTATCAAAGAATTTTGCAAAAAATTTATCTTTGTAAGGATACTTTTTATACATATCTATCAAAGTCTGGACGTCTATTTTCTTTTCTTCCAGTTTTATTTCAAACCATATAGTATCCTTAGAATTCTTTGGGTTTTGGAATCCTATCTTTTCAAAAGGTATATCTGTTCCTCTACCTACAGAAAAAGGAGTTCCTTCAAAGAAACAAAGTGTTGGATAGTTTTTTATAGATTGCAATGTCCTAAGGTTTGGGGAAGGAGGAACTGGCAAAGAATTTTGTTCTTCCCTTTTGTAATCTTGCATAGTTGCCACATAAAGTTCACAAGTCAAATCTTTGTTCACCCAATGCTCCTGGTTAATCATATTGGCATACTCTCCCATTGTAAGTCCATAGCAAACAGGAATAGGCTGCATTCCAACAAAACTTCTATATTGCTTTTCCAAGACTGGACCATCAACGTAGTTATTTGGATTGGGTCTATCATAAACTACAAGAGGAATATTGCTTTCAATACATGCTTGCATCACATATTCAAGAGTACTGATATAAGTATAAAATCTACATCCTACATCTTGCAAATCAAAAATCATCACATCTATATCCTTCAACCATTCTTTCTTTGGTTTCTTGCTGTTTCCATACAAAGAACGCACAAGAATCTTTCCGTCTCTTATAGTGGAATCATTAACCTTTGCGCCTGCATCAGCCAAACCTGTAAGTCCATGTTCTGGAGTAAAGACTGTTTTAAGTTCTATCCCCAAGCTCAACAAATAATCTATCCTATGAATTGTTTTAGTAGTATTTTGTAATGTGTTTATTCGTTTTTCTTTTAAGTGTTTTTCAAAATTGTTATTTGTTGCCTTACATGCTGAGGATTGAAGAATATCTTTCTTCGCATCTTGACGGGGGTTTTGCTTCACGTCCAACAAAGATGTGTGATTGCAAACCAATCCTACCCTTTTGCCATGCAATAAAGATATGATCTCTGAATCATTCCACTTCACATTAACTTGTGCTAAAGAAACAAAACTAAAAAGTAGTAAAACAACAAAGCTAAAATATTTTTTCATATTTACTTTTCATATTAAAAAAAGAGTTGCTTCAAAAAATCAAAGCAACTCCTTAAAATTTATTTCTTAATAATATTTTCAACGTCTTCCTCTGTGATAGTCTTGGAGTCTATACCCTTTGGCATTCTATAGTTCTTGCCATTATATTTTATATACTCTCCATATCTTCCTACCAAAATCTCTGCGCCAGAAGCAAATGTTCTCAATGGCTTGCTGTTAGCAGAACTTGTGGCTTTTTTCTTACCTTGAACAATATCTATCGCATCTTGCTCAGACATTGAAAATGCATCAACGCCCTTTGGAATGCGGAAATTGGTTTCATTGTATGAAAGATAAAGACCATATCTACCATATTTCAATTCTATAGGTTTGTCTTCCAATTGTGCTATAGTTTTTGGAAGATCTTTCTTTATATTTTCTGTTTGAATTTTCTTTTCTATAAGTCCTTCACAATCTTCCACACGTACTGTGTAAGGGTCAAGAGTCTTTGGTAAAGATATATTCAAATCTCCCCACTTGATATATGGTCCAAACTTACCTGTAGCAGCAACAATGTCTTTATCTTTGTAACTTCCTACATTTCTTGGAAGATCCAACAAAGATAAAGCTTCTTCCAGAGTGATAGTTGAAATAGACTGGTTTGGTCTAAGAGAAGAGAACAAAGGTTTGTTTTCATCTGAAGTTTCTCCCAACTGAATCATAGCACCAAAACGGCCTATCTTTGCGTATACATTCTTTCCAGTCTTTGGGTCTACTCCAATAAGTCTTTCACCTTTTTGTTTTTCGCTATGCTCATCTGCATAAGAAACCTCTTTAGAGAATGGTGCATAGAAATCAGCAAGCATTGCATGCCAATCTTCTTCGCCTTGAGCTATCTTGTCAAAGTGTGACTCCACTCCTGCTGTGAAGTTGTAGTCTATAACGTCCTTGAAATTGTTTACTAAGAAATTGTTTACTATAGTACCTATGTCTGTTGGAGCCAGTTTATTTGTCTCCTTACCATAGTTTTCTTGCTCTACAGTTTCTGTTATGGTATTATTTTCCAAAGTCAAAACTTCTATATCCCTAGTCTTGGCTGGCATACTACGTTTTTCTACATAGTCACGTTTTTGAATAGTAGAAATAGTAGGAGCATAAGTAGAAGGACGGCCTATACCTAAGTCTTCAAGTTTCTTAACCAATGTTGCCTCATTATATCTTGGCATCTGCATATTGAAACTTTGATTAGCTCTTGCACTTTTAAGGTTCAGTTTATCTCCTTGTGAAATATTTGGAATAACATTTTCTTCTTTTTCCTGTTCGTCTTCCTCATCCACAGATACAGAATATAATTTCAAGAATCCATCAAACAGCAAAATCTCTGCCTGTGCACCAAAATGGTGTGGATTGTTTGAAATCTCTATCTTGATATCTGTCTTCTCCAATTTAGCTTCTGACATCTGAGAAGCAACCATACGTTTCCAAATCAAAGAATACAATTTGGTTTGATAGTTGTCTCCAGTAATAGTCTTTCTTGACAAAAGAGTAGGACGTATTGCTTCGTGAGCTTCTTGGGCACCTTTAGTTTTGGTAGTAAAGTTTCTAATTTTCAAATACTCTTGTCCATATTCTTCTGCTATGAGTTCTTTGGCTTGTGCCAAGGCATAGTCAGAAAGATTGACAGAGTCTGTTCTCATATATGTGATAAATCCGTTCTCATACAATTGTTGTGCAACCATCATTGTCTGTTGCACAGAAAAACCGAATTTTCTGGAAGCTTCTTGTTGCAAAGTAGATGTAGTAAATGGAGGTGCAGGAGTTTGTTTGGCAGGTTTTTTCTCCACAGCAGAAACTGTAAAAGAAGCATTTTTACAATCTTCCAAGAAAGACTGAGCCTCTTGTTTGGTTTCAAATTTGGTATTTAATGTAGCTTTCAACAAACTTTTCCCGTCTTGTGTGTAAAACATTGCCACAACCTTAAACATAGGATGAGAAACAAAAGCTTTGATTTCTTCTTCCTTCTCAACTATAAGTCTTACAGCCACACTTTGCACTCTACCTGCAGAAAGAGCTGGCTTAACTTTTTTCCACAAAATTGGAGAAATCTCATAGCCTACTATTCTGTCTAAAACTCTTCTTGCCTGTTGTGCATTTACAAGATTTACGTCTATATCTCTTGGATTTTGTACTGCGTGAAGTATGGCATCTTTAGTAATTTCATTGAAGACTATACGTTTTGTATCTTTTTTCTTCAATCCAAGTGTCTCATATAAGTGCCAAGATATTGCTTCTCCCTCACGGTCCTCATCGGAAGCCAACCATACGGTCTTGGCTTTCTTGACCTCTTCCTTCAACTCTTTTACAACCTTTTTCTTGTCTTCTGGAATTATGTATTGTGGTTCAAAATTATTTTCTATATCTATTCCCATCTCCTTTTTCTCCAAATCTCTTATGTGTCCAAAGGAGGATTTTACCACATAGCCTTCACCCAAATATTTTTCTATCGTCTTAGCCTTGGCTGGAGACTCCACTATTACTAAATTTTCTGCCATCTTAGTTTCTATAAATTTGACTGCAAAATTACAAAACAATATTTGAAACAATCCCCTTTTTCTTAAAAAAAGTTTTTGTTTGCTGTATGGTTAAATTTATTTATATTTGCAAATTATAAAAAACAGACTTTGTTTTATGAAAAAAAATCTTCTGCTTTCCATTATTCTCTCATTGTTTTTCTCTCTGGCTTTTGCCCAAGAAAAAGACAATATTGTATCTTTTGATACTATACAAGGAGAAAATACTTGGAGCGCAGAAGAAGATTATGAAGAGTACTGGTCTATGTTTGAAGTTTTACGTCAGGACTTCTTAAACTCCCCAGAACATAGAAAAGAAAAAATAGATTGCTACCTTAGATATACAAAGTTATTTCTTAATACTGTTTATTCTCAAATTTCAGCTCCTGTGGTTTATCTTGCATATTATGCTTTCAGAAAGACAATAACAAATAGACTATCCAATTTCTATCAAGAAAAGAATCTATCCAACATAGAAAACATAGGCGAAGATATAGTTCAGGGCGTGGTGGACAAGGAAGAATTACGAGAATACATGGGAGATATTTTCTACAAGATGTGGCTATATGGAGATACAAAAAATCCTATAGTTGACGGAGGCGTTCCAAAGGATTATAAACCTTCCCTACCTATGTTTGTTCGCCGCTGGCTATACTCTGGAGTAAGAAACCCTAGGTGGAATGCAACCTACACCGACAATTATACAAATCCTATAGTAAACATATCAACACCTATAGACACAAGAAAAAACATTATCACTCACAACTACGGCACTTCTGATACTAAACTTGGTACTTGGTTGAGGTGGTACGTAGATGATAAAGGTAAGTGGTGGTTCCTTTATGAGAAAACAAAACCTACAAAAGAAAATAAAGGAAAATTGTTTTACTTTGGAGTTGTTGGTCTAGGCTCCCATGTGGATGGAAACTATCCAGAGAAAACAAAACAAGGTCGTTTTGAGTTTTCTCTAAACAGAACTGTAACTATATCTCCAAAAAATTGATAACATTTCTGTATAGTTTTTGACTATCAACTATTCAGTTCTGTTTTCCGCTTCTGAATTTCTGTAAAAATAAAAACTCTCACTGTTTTTCACAATGAGAGTTTTTTTATTATCCTTTAAACTATTTGTTTATTTCTTGATAATCTTTTCTGTTCTTTGTATTGTTTCTCCTACTATTCTTACAAAGTAGATATAACAGTTTTTTAATTTATAGAACTCCCCTTTAGACTCATCGATGCTTGATGAGCCGCCGGAGCCGCTGCCGCCGTTGTTGTCATCTTCCTTGTTGCAGGACGCGAAGGTGAACATTGTGGCTGCCACGAAAAGCAGCATGGTTAAATTTTTGATTTTGTTGTACATAAAATATGTTTTATTTATTTTTTTACATAGCCACTCCATGTACTATTGTTTGGATTTCCATTTTCGTAACAAATCTCAAGAGTATCTCCAATATCGTATTTATCACAAATGGAATGTGGCAATGCAACACTACCATGATATACTTTCGCATCAACTTCAAAAAAATAAGAGTGAACCTTAATATTATAGGTTTTTCCTTTATATAATATAGCATCAATATAAGCTGAAGCATTAACAGGGTGTTCCCTAACTCTAATATCATGTATTAAATTTTCCCCTATCATATAAACAAGTGGAATAGAAATAACAACAAAGTAACATAGGAACTTCCAATCGAAATTATTCAACCGTTTCTTTTCTTTTTTTGAAGTCATTTTAATCATTGTAGGTGGTTTCTATAAATTCATTTTTTGACCTAAAGATGGCATAGAACCCTTTGTTCCACCTTTTAGGTAATTTAACTTCTTTTACAGCCTCATTTATCGAATAGGTTCGAGGAGTGAAATAATAGACATAAAAAAACTGTGAACTTTTTTATATCTACTAAAGGAGATAGTTTTGCTATCTTCTACAAACACGACTGTCTGCGAGTGCAAAAATAGGAAAAGTTTTTGAATAAGAAACAAGTAAGCGAAACAAATTGTAACATTTTGTAACAAATTGTAAGTTTTGAGAAAAAAGGG
>JAGHSX010000134.1 GCA_018065645.1 Candidatus Scybalousia scybalohippi | reverse complement strand
AATTATAGGTGGTTCTGGCTCCGGTAAGACCAGATTCTTTGTAAAACCAAACATAATGCAGATGCACAGTTCGTATGTGTGTACTGATCCGAAGGGAACGACTTCTGTAAGATAGAGAGTGGATAATTTATTAAAAGATTTATCTATTCTCTATTTTATTGAAGTTTTTTTATACCGAAAACCTAGAAATAGAGAGGAAAGGAGACTTTTATGGCTAAAAAAAATCTAAACAAAATCACAGCTCTATATGAGCGACTTAGCCGAGATGATGAAATCAAAGGCGAATCAAACAGTATCACTAACCAGAAGAAGTTCCTTGAAGACTATGCTAGGGCAAATGGATTCAAGAACATTCAGCATTTCTCAGATGATGGATATTCTGGTACTAACTTTGAGAGACCTGCATTCAAACAAATGCTTGAAGAAATTGAAGCAGGCAATGTTGACACTATCATTGTAAAGGATATGAGCCGATTTGGTAGAGATTATCTTATGGTCGGCTTCTATACGGATATCATGTTTCCGGAGCATGACATTCATTTCATTGCTGTTAATGAGTGCTATGATACCGAAAAAGAGTCCAACAATGATTTTATCCCATTTATCAATTTCATCAATGACTACTATGCCAAGGATACCAGCCGAAAGATTAAGGCTATATTCCAATCAAGAATGAAGAATGGCATGAGGTGTAGTGGTGCTGTTCCATATGGCTATATGAGAATGCCAGGGGATAAACAGAACCTTTACATTGATGAAGAGCCTGCAAAGGTTGTGCGCAGGATATTTGAACTTGTTGGAAAGGGCACAAGCCTTAAGCAGGTTGCTGAGATATTGTCTTATGAAAGAGTGATGATACCATCGGCATATGCAGCTACACACAGACCAAGTGATTGTCATTGCAATAGCTACCATGATCCATACAGATGGAATGGCACAACAGTAAGCTATATTCTTAATCGCAGGGAATATTTAGGGCATACTATTCTTGGAAAAACTGTCAGAGTTGAAAAGCGAGGGAAGAAAAAGAGAGTTCCAGTTGCTGAAAAGGATCTCATTGTATTTGAAAATACACATGAGCCTATTATTACGCAGGATATGTGGGATAAGGCTCATAAGAAAAAGCGAATCAGCAATAAGAAAAATCCTAACAATACTCATAGCCATAGACTTAGTGGTTATATTTATTGCGCTGATTGTGGTAGTAGGATGAGCCTATCTACTCAGACCGATAAAAATGGCGAGTATATATATGCTTTTCAGTGTTCCCAGTATAGAAATAGCGCCATGTATGGAGAGTGTGAATCCCATTATATTAGTGCTGATGCATTGGAAGAGCTAATACTTGAATCAATAAAGAAACTGGCTGAACATGTGCTTGATGATGAGGATGCTTTTATCGAGGAAGTCACAAATCAATGTAATGCAATGCAAATTGTGAATGAGGATGAAAGCAAGAGAGAGCTTGAAAGTGCTAATCGTAGAATTACCGAGCTTAATTTTATGCTTAAGAAGTTATATGAGGATAATTTAAGTGGCAAAATCAACGATAGACAGTTCACTTTCCTTAGTTCCCAGTATGATGGCGAGGTGGCATCCCTTGAACAGAAAATAGAGGAAATTCGTGCGATAGTTATCGAGGAAAAATCAGATAAAGCCAATCCAAAGAAGTTTGTTGCATTGGTTAAAAAATATACTGATATCACAGCGATAACTGATGAAATGCTTTTTGAATTTATTGACAGGGTGGATGTTCATACAGTTACTGGTGGCAGAACCAGATATCGTCAGCAGAAGGTTGATATACATTTCAATTTCCTTGGAGAGTATGTTCCTGCAGGAGATGAAATCAGCGAGGAAGAACGCAGAGCAATTATTGATGCAGAGCATGAAGAAAAGCTTAAGGCAAAGGGCAAGAGGTCTTATGAAAAGCAAAAGGAGCTTATGAAACAGCTTAAGATAGATGCAGAAAACGGTGACCAAGAGGCTATAGAGAAGCTGGCTCATAAGAAAGAAATTGCTAGAAAGGCTTCAGCAAAAGCAAATGCAAAACTTCGTGAAGCAAGAAATGCAGACCCAGAGTATATTGCAAAGCAGGAAGCCAAGGAGCAGGCTAGAATACTTAAGGTGCAGGCGCAGGAGCGCAAGCGTGCAGAAAGGGCACAGAAAAAGCGTAAAGAAAAGCGCTCAGAACTTGTTGCAAGGGCGAAAACAGACCCAAAGGCAATGGAAGAACTTATGGCTATTAGAGCAAAGGAAAAGGTGGCTAGGGATAAGAAAAAGGCTAATCAAGAAGCAAGAATGGCAGAGGATCCAGAGTATGCAAAAGAGGTTATGGCTAAGAGAAAAGAGTATAATCGTAGGCATACAGCGCAGAGAAAAGCCAAGCTTGATGATATAAGGCTTCGTGCAGGAAATGGAGATGAAACAGCGATTGCTGAACTTCAAGCATATCACAAATATCAGAGTGAAGCTTCTACCAAGAGCAGAAAGAAAATGTATGAGCTGGCATCTGCCGGTGATCCAATAGCAATTGAACGCAAGGAAAATTATCTTAAAGGGCGCAGGGATTATTATCATGCAAGAAAAAATGATGATGAAATGCTATTACTTAAGGCAGAATAATCAATTACTTTTATCACGATAATTATCGTGGCAATTATTATCATAGATGGACAGATAGGCAATTTATCCCACAAGAGAATACAGTTTCATTTATTACGATAACTATCGTATGAAAATGAATAAAAAAGGCATCTGAAAAGACTATTATCTCATAAAGTCTGGAAGGGTGCTTTTTTCGTAGATATGTTCTCTTCCTTCCCTGCCTTCCCTTTTTCTTCTTCCTCTTCTTCCCCCTTAGAAAGAAAAGCGAAAAGAAAGAACCAAAGAAAAGATAAAAGAAAGATATACCCCTTTTAACATCATCATCAATATCTCATCCTATCCATCCATCCTTCCATCTGTGCGCGCGTGCGCACGCATATAGCAGAGCCAAGAGAGGGCAGAAAGGAGCAGATATGAAGCTGAGCCGATATGAGCAGGAAACGGTTATAAACTTTAATGCAGGAGATAAAATGGCAACAGTTTATACTCGTGATCCTGCTGTTATGAGAAGACTTGATGCGTTAGTTATTGAGTTCCCAGAGGTCTATAGGTGCATAAGGGTAACAGAGTATGACAAGACCTATGAAATGCCAAAAGCATCCGTTAGTTATCGTAAGC
The DNA here is from genome assembly GCA_018065645.1 of Candidatus Scybalousia scybalohippi. Lineage (GTDB taxonomy): Bacteria > Bacteroidota > Bacteroidia > Bacteroidales > P3 > Scybalousia_A > Scybalousia_A scybalohippi. The sequence continues at coordinate 1,144 of JAGHSX010000134.1, read as the reverse complement.
CAAGGAAGTTATCAGAAGAGCAAAGAACACAAAAATATTTAAATTGGATGTATAGATGTAGTTTTTTATATATGTATAAAAAATGACTATTTTTTATGATAAAATATGATTTTTTATTGCACGTTGGACATAAGACAGTTGTTTTTTGTATATGTACAAAAAATTGACGTTTTAATGGACATATATAATTTTTGAATTATATATGTCCAAATTTTTCAAATTTCCATGAATTTGTGATAAAAATTATGTATTTTTGGATATATGCAGAAATTAATGCCTATATGTAAAACTAATGACATTGATGTATGAACAGTAGCCTTCTACTTATTTATTCAGCTTTACGTCCAATTATTTGGAACACCTTGTTGGCATATGTAAGAACCACAAAAGCTATCACACTGTCAATAGGCCACATTATCAGATTTTTTAATGCTCTTGCTGGCAGAAGTACTGAAAAAGCATCTCCATAAAGCATACTGAGCCAAAGTGTATTGAATCCGCAATTTACAATCAGCTTAATCAAAAAGTCAGCCAAAAGTATCCACTTAATACTTATAGGCTTTTTGTATAGTATGGTTCCATAAATTACACTTGCAAGCATTGCATTGAAAGTGAATCCAAAGAAAAACGTTCCGGTAGGCTTGACAATAAATTTCAAAATATCAAGTATACCACCAAATATTGCACCTATAAATGGCCCAAACAGAATGTCAACAAACCTGTTTGGCAAAGATGAAAAACCAATTCTTATGTATGGTCCTACCTCAATACTCGCGACAAACCCAAGCACAACCGCCAGAGCCGCCAGCATACCTAAGAGTGCAATGTTTTTTGGAGCCTTAAGCTCTTTCATGGAGTTTAGATACATTTCTTTAATTTTTTTCATTAAAAAGACCTCCCTTCAGCAGTAATTCCATAAAGCATACACTATAAGTGTATGCTTACAATCTACATACATAAAGGAGGCACATAAAATCTAGTCCAATATGTAGCAGTGGGATGCGAACCCTGTACCGCGAGCTAGTACAACGTTGTACTAGACCTCTTCGTCCATGTGTCAACTCCCCGTACACACGGCACTTAACGCAACAGAATTCTACTCTGCTAATGTTTTAATATAATAAAATGTATAAATAAATAATAC
>JAGHSX010000181.1 GCA_018065645.1 Candidatus Scybalousia scybalohippi | reverse complement strand
ATTGATAAAGACAAAAAGCTCATTGCAGGTCACGGAAGAGTGATGGCAGCAAAACAGCTCGGCATGGAGAAGGTCCCATGTATCTTCGTTGAGGGATTAAGTGATGAACAGTATAAAGCATATATACTGGCAGATAATAAGCTCACAGAGTTAGGCGAGTGGGATATGGATTTAGTCGCAGAAGAATTGCGATTATTAAACGATGCCGATTTTGACATCGATATAACTGGCTTTACTCTGGACGATACCATTATCGATAATGATCCAATCGAAGATTTGGGTATTGGAAATGAAATTGACGAGATGCTGGATGATGATGAAGAGCCTTATGTAAAACGAGGCGAGATATATCAGCTTGGCAATCATCGCCTGATGTGCGGTGACTCGACAAATTTAGACGATGTTTTGAAATTATGCGATGAGAATGTCATTGATTTAGTTGTGACAGACCCACCATACAATGTGGCGGTTGAAAATTCCAAAGGAATGAAAATCGCCAACGATAATATGAGCAATTCACAGTTCTATGAGTTCCTGTATTCTGCGATGAGCAACATCAGCGCAGTGCTAAAATTGGGGGGGGTGCTTCTATGTATGGCACGCTGACTCAGAGGGATTAAACTTTAGGAAGGCTGTGACTGATGCTGGTCTGACAATTAAAGAAAATATAATCTGGGTGAAAAATCAATTCACACTAGGTAGGCAGGACTACCAGTGGAAACACGAACCTTGCTTATATGGATGGAAAGAGGGAGCAGCGCATTATTTTCAAAATGCGAGAAATATATCAACAATAATCGAGAGCAGTCCTGCTGTGGAAGATATGACGCAGGAACAGCTTGTCGAATTGATAAATAAATTAGTTGGTGATTCGACTGTATGGAATGAAAACAAGCCACAGGCGGATGATCTGCATCCAACTATGAAACCTATAACGCTTATTGAGAAACAAATTAAGAATTCAAGCAAAGAGGGGCAGAATGTATTGGATATATTCGGTGGCAGCGGTACAACGCTACTTGCTTGCGAGAATTTGAATAGAAACTGTTTCATGATGGAATTCGACCCAAGATACGCACAGGTAATTATTGAGCGTTGGGAAGAAGAGACAAATCAAAAAGCGGAGAGGGTAGATGATAAGCAGGAAAGAAAAAATAGCAGAAAAGCAGAAGAGACTTCACCTAGCAAAAGAAAGACGAAGAGAAAGAGCGAAAAAGCGGATTGCTGAAGTAGAGGGAGTGAAGTATGAAAAAGACAACAACAAAGAATAAATTATCTTTGCAGGAGCAGGCTAATCAGTTACTGGTTGAAGCAGAGAAAAAAGGTGTACAGCAGAATTTCTTTTTTGCGACTACCTTTAAGCGATACCAGGTACAGATGAAGATTATGTCTGAGCTTGAAAAAGAGATAAATGAGATAGGTGCGACTGTTAAAAAGGAGTATGTGAAGGGCAGGACTAATGTTTATACCAATCCTGCAATCACTGAGTATAACAAGACGGCCACGGCTGCTAATGGAACAGTATCGACACTTATAAATATTTTAAAATCGCTGACAAGCGAGGTAGATGGTGAAAGTAAATTAAAAAGTCTGTTAG
>JAGHSX010000010.1 GCA_018065645.1 Candidatus Scybalousia scybalohippi | reverse complement strand
CAATACGATCTCTTATAAATAAAAAAACAGATAAATCCAACTTATCTGTCTAAGAGATTATATTTAAAGATTCTTTAAATAATAACCTTATAAAGACGAATGGAGTTGGACCATTCGTTTTTTATTTATCTACATTGTTATTGGTCTTTAATGCAACTATGAAGATAGACCTAAAAGAACTTTTCGGTTGTGAATCGAGGAAGAGTTGCACAAAAAATCACACGGCATTGAAACTTTACTGGACTTGAAAGACTTTGTCGTCAGCTCGGCACCCACAGACCGAGATAACAACTGTGAGGGGGTGGAAGCTCACCCTGCAATCAATTTATTGATGTAAGACAGGCTCTAGGGTTCGTTCGTAAAAGCCCGGCAAAGAAATGTGAGCACGGCATACCATTAAGATGGTTGAACGAAAACAAGTCCAGTATAAAACAAATTCTGTTTTATGGTTCTTAGCCGAATTTTTTGATAGGGTAATTCTGCCTTCTTGAAGGCAAGAATTAAACTGCCTCTAAGAAAGAAAATTGTTTGAAATTTTCGTTAAGGTTTTTATAAGCGTTTATACTTCTACACACATAGTGGTAGTATAAACGCTTATCAGTAAGGTTTAATAGAAAGCACATCATATAGTAGATTATCTTATAATGGTGTTATGGAAAAGATAGAACAATTTGTTAAGAAAGATGGTACTTGGTTTTTAAGTAATATGTATCCAGCAACAATTGAATATGATGGCTTGATATATCAAACTGCTGAAGCTTGTTTCCAAGCTCAGAAGTTTAAACCGAACGAAAGAGTAGCATTCACCAATCTTGATGTTGGTGATGATAATAGAGATGATGCTTTAGGCAGAATTGCTAAAAAGCTAGGTGGTAAGAATGGCTTGAGATGTTTAACTCCAACAGAACAAGTCGAATGGAACAGCAAAAGAATTGCCATTATGGAAGAAATCGTTAGACAGAAATTTCTTCAACATCCTGAGCTTAAAGAAAAACTTTTAGCAACAGGTGATGCAGAACTTATCGAGGGAAGGAACTTTCGACCAGACTACTTCTGGGGAAAGAAACTTAGCACCGGTGAAGGACAAAACCATCTTGGAATTATTCTAATGAAAGTTAGAAAAGAATTAAAAGGCTGATGCCTTTTTTCTTTTTGAAATAATAGCAATCTTTATTTCTCTGTATAATTTAATGTATTTTTTTTAACCATAAAAAGAAAGGCAAAACAAAACATTAGAGAGGAGGAATTAAACTTATGGAAGAAAAGAAAAACTTGAAGCACATTGCTATTGTTGAAGCAAAATCAAAAGCAGAACTTATTAAAATAGTTAATGATGCTGTTGATGAATATGGACTAAATGTAGTTCATTACTCAATTGAACAAACCATAAACACCAAAAACAATTTTGAAGATTTATGAAGTATGGAAATTTTCTTTGAAGGTGATATGGTGTTTGATTATAATCTATCCGGTGAGGATGCAATTATGTCAAACTGAAGCAATGAAATTAAATCTAGATAAGTTCTAGAGTGTAGTTTATCAGAGGGAACATAACCTCGTTAAAAAGTTTGTTTGAAACTTAACACTTATGGGATATAAAAACAAAATATCAAAAGAGCAAATCTTTAAATGTGAAATCACAAAACACTTAAACGATATAAGTAAGATAGGACAAAGCCGACATCAAGCAAAGCAAATCGGCGAAGCCTCATCTTACATTTTTTCTATTAAGACTTATGAGAACTATAAACAAACTTTAGAAGTATTTTCAAAGTGATGTATTCAACAACATCCAGAAGTAAAACATATTGAAGATTGTAAAAAGTATGTAGAAGAATACATCAATAAAATGATTGAAGATAACTATTCTTCATATACTCAAAAATCAAGATTGGCTGGCTTTAGAAAGTTTTACGGTGATCGTTTTGAAGGCATCTACACAGAAGGAAGAAAGAGAAGCCAAATCAAAAGAGGAAGACAAGATTCTTCTATGGCTCGTCATTTCTCTGAGGAAGCAAATAAAGATTTAATATACTTCTGTAAGCATACCGGATTAAGAAGAACAGAACTAGAACATCTTAAAGGTGGATGCGTTTCAAAGCACGAAGATGGTCACTACTATATAAACAATATAAAGGGCAAAGGGGGACGAATAAGAGACGTTCGCATCCTCGATGATGATTTACTCGTCATTGAAAAGATTGCCTCTACAAAAGAGAATGAACTTGTATGAGGTAGAGTTCATTCTAAAGCAAACATACACGGCTACAGAGCAGATTATGCAGAAGCCTTATACAAATCGCTTGCAAGAGATATAGACTTAGTACCATTAAAAGATGTTTATATTTGTAGGGATGATATGGCTGGACTTAAACTTGATAGGCAAGCAATGAAAGAAGTATCAGAGAACTTAGGACATTCAAGAGTTGGAATTATAGCTTATAACTATTTATGTAATTTAAAAAAATAGCAAGGAAAATCTATCCTTGCTTTTTTATGCTATATCATCAACAGCTACTATTAGATAATCATAAACATTATGGATTAGTTTATCATTTCTTAATGCTTTTCTAATATTTGAGCTGATTGTATTTTTGATTATTATTTGAGCTTCTTTCTTTTTCTGTTCATTGTATATTCTTTCATAATTAGTTTTATTATCTTTATTGTAAATAAAAACTGCCGCTTGAGTTACTGACTTAAAGTAATGAAGCCTTGGTTCGGAGTATTTGAATTCATTTAATTTATAGTGTTTATAACCGATAGACTTCAAAAAATCTACATAGTCATTATCTCTGTATTTATCAATCCAAGCATCAAGAACATAAAACGAATCGCCATTTTCTAATGTAATTGCCCAACAAGAATCTAATGGTTGTTTAATTTCATCCTTAGCTGGTCTTGCTTTATCGCTTTCATAGAGTAACACTCTTGTTCCTTTTCGAGTTTTATATCTTGTAACAAGCTTTTCATATTCTTCTTTAAAAAATGAATCTGGAAGATTGTATTCAAACTTGTCTTTTTCATTTTTTATTTTGCGATTAAGTTTTCTTTTCTTATCATTTGCTCTTTCATTTGCTTTATCTATTATGTTATGAAAAGGGTCAGTATAAAATAGCTCTATTTCATCCATAAAAACATTTTTTGTTTTAATCCAGTCTTCGAATTGTTTTTCGGTAAATGGCTTTCTTCCTCTACTCATGACTACATTTTATCAAAGTTTAATTATTACACCCAATGGGGTACTTTTTGGCTGAGACAATAACATCGTCAACAAAGATAAGTTGATAGAAAAAATAAAAGAAAGAGGTTTAAAAAATGGAAAAAAATTATTTTGAAAGATGTTATGAAAAAAATCGTGATGAAGAAAATGGAATCTTTGATTTCTGTGGTTATGAGATTTCTTCTGGCGAAGAATTGGAAAATGCTGTTGTTTTCTTATTGACTGATGGTTGGGAAGACTTAGATGTCGATGTTTATGAAGCAATTAAATACTTAGGTAATAAGTGGAAAGGACGTGAATAATATGAATTTTACCGATTTAAAAGTTGAAGTTGTTGGAAACAAAAAGAGTTTAGAAGTATTTTCTCAATGGATTAAAAATACTGTTGATTTATTTGATGATACTAAGTGCTTAAAACCCACTGATGTTGAAAAGCATATTAGCTCATCAATCCTTAG
>JAGHSX010000050.1 GCA_018065645.1 Candidatus Scybalousia scybalohippi | reverse complement strand
AACATAATTAGAACAAAGTCTACTACCGTTAATTTTAATAAAAATATCTCCTTGATAAGATTTTAATTGTTTAAATAATTCATCATGACTACTAGGGAAAGGAATTGTGCGATAACTTCCATAATTCTTTGTTTTTTTAATATTACCTTTAGCATCACAAGAACGTTTAATTAAGACTGTTCTATCTTGTAGATTAATGTCACAATTTTCTAAAGCAAATACCTCACCTGGTCGACATCCTAAAACATACATAGTTTTTAACGCTAATACAACAAGTGTTGAGTTATACTTATCACCATAGTTTTCTATTTTTGTGTACAATTCATTAATATCAATATCATATTCAAGTTCACGTTTTTGAACTATTTTTTTGCTTTTAGGAACAATCACTTGAAGTGTTTGATTACTACAATCTAAACTTTTTAAAGCTGCAACTCTGTAAAGTTGTTTCCAAATAGTAAAAACTCTATCGATTGTATCTTGAGAATAATCATTAACCATTTTATTTAAACTCATCTGAATATCGTACGCGCTAACCTTTTCAAAAGGCTTATCCAATTTTATATGCTTTAAATAAAAGTATCGATGTTTTCTATTTGTCTCTTCTTCAAGCGGAATTAACAACTCTTTATAATCCATCATTTCATCCATTGAAGTTTTAGATGACATAATATAGTTAACTGTATCTAATTTATTTTGCATCTGACTCCTGAATTTTTTAGCAGCATTATAAGCATTAGACTTACCACCATAGCGGTCAAATCTAAAAGAGCCGCTTTTATATTTAACTTTACCGTTAACATAATAGCGAACTTTAACACGATATGAATTACCAACAGTGTAAATACTATCTGCCATTTTTAGTTATCTCTCTAGCACGTTCCATAACATCAACATAATCAATACCTAGATATGTACATATTTTAATAAGGCGTGATAATGATAAGCCAACTTTACCTGCTTCAATATAAAAATATGTACTTTTATAAATTCCTAAATAATTAGCCATATCTTGCGCACGTAGATTTTTAGATTTTCTTGCGTCTTTTATAATGGAACCTACTGCTATATCAAAAGGGTCAAATTCTTTTCTCATTTTTAATACCTCGCTTTGTAATACTATAATATACTAAAAAAGTAAAAAAATCCTACAAAGTTGAACAAAATCCGCAAAAAAAAGTCAATTTTAAGCGAAAAAAAGAGTTGAAATCCTACAAAGTTGGATTATAATGGTTTTGTAAGATAGTTAATAAACCATATGTTATTAACTGTTGGAAAGGGGGAAAAGTTGGCAGAGATTGATATTTTATCTCAGTTTAATATGGAATTGTTGCGTGTCAAGTTAGGGTATACAAAAGATGAATTTTGTGACAAAATCCTAATAATGTCCGTAAACACATATAACCGAAGATTGAAAAATCCAGGTGACTGGAAAATAAAAGAATTAAATGATATTGCAAATAAATTAGAAATAACATTTAAGGAATTAATTTCAATGGCTGGTGTAAATTAAATTTTTTTAACCAAATAGTCCAACAAAGTAGGATTATGGAACAAAAATTATGTTACACCGCAAAAGAACTTTGTGAATTAACTGGCTTGAATAAAAACAACTTAGCTTTATATAGAGATATGGATTTATTAAAAGCAATACAGGTTGGGAATAAATATTTATATCCACATACTGAAGTGGAAAAGTTCCTTGAAAAAGTTACAGGAATGAATATAGCTAGTAAGTACACAATTATAGCAACAAAAAAATGACCGCCTACCTCGCAAGTTAACGGTCAAGATTAGATACCTAAATATCTAGTCATATTTTACTACAAAAGGAGAAAATATGAAACGTTTTATTCAATTAACACTATGTATTATTTGTGCATCAATTACAAATATTAAAATACTAGTTCCTGTATTTGTTATTACACTAGCATTTACCGCATATGTTCATATAAGTGAATATGGCTGGAAAAAGTAGGTAGTACAAGGAGAGGAAAAATGGAAAAAAAGAAATTAAGACAAGTAGTGTTAAATATACTAACAAAAAGCGAAAAAGCTAGAGCTAACGATAATGAATTAATATATCAAACATTAAAAGCAATCAATATGCCAACAGGTTATGCAGAACTTAGATTATATCCAAGTAATATTGCCTCATCAATTACAAGAGAGAGGAATTATTGTTTAAAACATAATCCATCATTACAACCTAAAAAGCAAATTGTTGAAAGACGAAAAGCATTACAACAAAAAGCTAGCAAGGAGTATAAGTTCTAATGATAGTTGATAACCAAACAGGCGAAGTTATTCAAGAAGTACCTGCAAATCAAAAACAAGCAAATTTAGAGTCTAATAATTTACCTGCACTTAATAATTGGCTACAAGCACAAGAAACATTATTATACGCAAAACAACAATTTGATTTATTTGATTATCAATTAAGGCAACAAGCAAAAGAGTTATTTCAGAAATACCAAGTTAAGTCAATAGAAAATCCATACATTAGGATAACTTTACGCAATGGTTATGAGTCTAAAAAACTTGATACAAAAGCAGCAACCGATTTCATTATTTCTAAAGGTGAGGACATTGAAAACTTTCAGAATAAAAAATGGGTCGACGAAACAATTGTAATTAAATATAAGGACGGTAAAGAGTAATGGATGAAAAAACATTGTTTGAAAAATTGAACGCAATAAATGTAAACGACCATACCGAAACAAGGACAAATGGAAGCAAAGACTTAACATATCTATCTTGGACGTGGGCGATAAGTGAATTTACAAAAGCGGTAGGCGAATGGGATTACGACATCTTGCCTTATACATATGATGAAAACTTAGGATATATGGTTTATACAACTATTACGGTAAATAACAAAACAAAGAAAATGTGGTTACCGGTAATGGATGGAGCAAATAAAGCAATGAAAGCTCAGCCTTATAAATACTATGTTAAAAACTGGAAAGACCCACAAAAACCACTAGAAAAAACTTGTGAAGCCGCAACTATGTTTGATGTTAATAAAGCTTATATGAGGTGCTTAGTTAAAAATATGTCGGTGTTTGGTTTGGGACTATACATATTTGCAGGGGAAGATATTCCTGAAGTTGAAGAAGAAACTTCGAATAATAGAAAGTCAGATGTCTTTGATGGTCTAGATGAAAAAACAATGAGTATATCAGAATTATTTGATAAGTATTATTCAGAAAGTGAAAGAGCAAAAATATACGAACATTATGGTATATTTGACAGCTCACAAATGCAAGAAGAAATACTAGTTAAATACATAAATGATAGGAGGAAGAATGTCTGAAAAACCACTTAGGCCAAGCATAGTGTTTTCTCAAGAAAAATGTAGTGCACCTGATTGCTTGTGTTGTACAAATTTAGAACCTCACGAAATATTTTTTGGAAATGCAAATCGAAAAAAATCGATAAAAGATAAAATGGTGGCTTATTTATGTCGCCAACACCACACAGGTTATAAAACAGCTGTACACGAAAACAGACAACTAGATTTATATCTAAAGCAAAACGGTCAGATAGTATGGGAAAAGACATACGGTGACAGAGAGGCGTTTATTAAACGATACGGAAGGAGTTTCTTGTGAATAAAACAACAGAATTTGAATATCAACAACAGATTAAAGATTTACAAGACTTAAATAGAAAATTAAGGTTTAGAAACGCAATTTTAGAAAATAAGCTAGATGCATATAAAACAAAGACTGCAGTATTTGTTAAGAACACACTAGATTTACTGCTTGGTATAGGAATGAATTTTAAGGATATTCAAGTATATTATGAGCAAGTATCACGCAATAAGAACACAAATTGACGGTATTAAATTTGCAAGCAAAAAAGAAGCACAAAGATATTTAGAGTTGAAATTAATGCAAAAAGCAGGAGTAATTAAAGATTTGCGAATGCAAGTTCCATTTATATTGATAGAAAAATCAGAGTACGGTAGACAAGTTAAATATATAGCAGATTTTACATATTATGAAAATCATCAAAACGGCATATGGAAAAACTATGTGGTAGAAGACACAAAAGGTTTTCGCACGGATGTTTACAAACTTAAAAAAAGAATGTTAGCAGAAAAGTATGGAATTGTAATAAAGGAGACATAATGCAGCTTGGAGATTTTAACATTATTAATTTATCGAAACTTGACGAAAACGAAATATTAAAAAGAATAAACGAATTATTTATTCAGGAAGTTCAAGGAGATTTAGCAGATACGCCCGTAGGAATTATGAAAAACGCAGAAATTCTTAGCAGTATATTACCTTATTACATTGAACTAGCATCAAGAACGGAAAAAGATTATAAAACATTAAAACTTGATAATGACTCAAAAGAATACGAAAAGGTAGTTAGCCTAAGAAATAAGTATGAGCAAGACTATCCTGATAAAAAAATTCCAGCAATGTCTTATTTTGAATCAGATGCTCGTAATCAAATGAAAGAAGAAAGAAAAAAAGAAATAGAAAAAGAATTACGCGCTCGAAGATTTAAAGATATTAAGACAGCATGTATTGAACAGATACAGGTATTAAAAAAGAAACAAGACGGACTAAAAATAGTCTAGAAAGGAAAGTATGCAATTTGAAAGAATCGAAGTAGAAAAAATTAAACAAAATAATTTAGAGTTAAGAAAAAATACTTTGTCATTAGCACCGCTTATGAAAAGCATAAGTGAATATGGCTTTATACAACCGATAATCGTAAATCAAGACAATATTGTGGTTGATGGAAATAATCGTTTACAAGCAGCAATAAAACTTGGATACACGGTTTTACCGGTAATAAAAATAGATATAAGCGAGCAAGCACTTGAACAGTATGCATTAATACATTCACAAATTCAGGAATTAACAGGTTGGAATTTTGCACTAAAAAAATCATTAGTTCAAAAACATAATATCGACACAGGAGCGTATGGTATGTCAGATGAAATGAGACAAATAGACGATATTGACGAATTTTTCACTGAAGAAGATGCCATATCACTATTCTAATGAAAGTATGTTTAGCAGGATATGAACAAGGCTTATGCTTACCTGAAAACGATTTTAGTATATGCGACTCAGCCCTTCAAAGCTTCTATACTGTTTCAGATAAAACAATGGAACAAATGAAAACATGCTCATTCTTTTTAGCAGATAGCGGAGCGTTTACGTTTATGAATAATACAAAAAAAGGGCAGAACGTAGATTTTGATGCATATGTAGATAAGTATATTCAATTCATAAATAAATGGGATATTAAATACTTCTTTGAACTAGATATTGATGTTGTTGTAGGAATTGAAGAAGTTGAACGTCTAAGAAAGAAAATTGAAGATGGCACCGGTAAAAAACCTATTCCTGTATGGCATAAATCAAGAGGAAAAGAGTACTTCTTAAAAATGTGTCGTGACTATGACTATGTAGCTATTGGAGGAATTGTAACAAAAGAAATTAAACCAAAAGATTATCGCTATTTTAATTGGTTTATAGATGTGGCACATTCGAATAATTGTAAAATTCACGGTTTAGGCCTAACAAGTATGAATGCATTAACAAAGTACAGATTTGACAGCGTTGACTCTACGAATTGGGTCGGTGGTGGAAGGTTTGGAAACCTATTCTATTTCAATGGGAAGCAAATCATTCAGCATACTGCAGGAAACGGTCATTTGAAAGACGATATTCATTATAGAGAAATTAATACGCATAATTTTCAAGAGTGGGTAAAGTTTCAAAAATATGCGGAAGTACATTTATAAAAGGTAAGCTATGGGAATTAAATATGAAATGAAAAGAAGTCCAAAACAAGACATGAGTAAATATCGTGAAAGAAGAAATTCATATAAAAGAAAAAGAAGAGAAAAAGAAAAAGAAAATTCATTTTCGCGATATTACAGATACACAAAAAAAGAATGTCAAATGATTTTGGAAAGAAAAATAACAGACAAACAATTAGCGCTGCTATTAGGGAGACAAACATCAGCAATAGAAACAAAAAGAGCTAAATTATTAGCAAACAAAAGGAGAAAAAAATGAAAAAAATATTTAAACAACAAAAAAATATATCAGTAACACAAACACTTTTAACAATTCTATTTACAGTCGCACTAGTAATTAGCAATATTATTAGCGGAAGAACATTTAACTTTTTTGGAAATACAATGACAAGTGCGGTAATTGTATTCCCTATTACGTATATCCTTAGTGATGTATTTTCACAAGCATATGGATATAAATGGAGTAGATTAACTTGTTACATTGCGTTTACTTGTAATTTATTAGCAGTAGGAGTATTTGCAATTGTAAATAGCTTACCAACGTTAGAGTGGATGCAAGAAACCGCAAACGCGTTCAATACATTACTAGGCGGAATTAGTGCATCAACATTTGCATCATTAATTGCCTATGTAGTAGGTGACTTTATGAATGATAAAGTATTTGTAGCAATGCAAAAAGGAAGCAAAGCAACAAATATGAAAGGTTTTGGATTAAGAGCGATACTAAGCTCATTAGTAGGAGAGTTAGCAGATAGTTTTATCTACTTGCCGCTAGCGTTTTGTGTATTCAATCCGATTATGAGTGTATCAGAAGTACTTAAGATGATTGCAATTCAAGTTTCATTAAAGGTAGCATATGAAATTATGATTTTACCTTTAACAACTATAGTTACAAAGAAAGTATTAAGTATTGAATACAAACAAGGAGAATAATATGTCAGCAGAAATATTAGGAGTAGCAGCAAGTTGTGTAGTGCTTATATCATTTTTAGTAAAAGGTGAGAAAGATATAAGAATAATTAACATTTTAGGAGCGGGATTATTTGTAGTATATGGCGTTTTAATTAAGTCGTTTAGTACAGCGTTTCTAAATGGCGCATTAATTTGTGTCCATTTATACAAATTGATTAAGAAAAAGGTATAGCAATGGAAATAGGAAGAATAGTATCTACTAAGCTATGGGAAGATGAAAAAGTTGAAAACTTTACACCTGAAGAAAAATACTTTTGGCTATTCTTACTAACAAATCCTAAAACATCACAACTCGGAATCTATCAAATAACATATAAAACTATGTCATTTTATACAGGATATGAAATAGAGACATGTAGAAAGCTTATTGCAAGGCTTGAAGAAGAATATCGAATGATTAGATATATTGATGGAGAGATAGCAATAAAGAATTTTCTAAGGTATGGTGTGCGAAAAGGTGGCAAACCGGTAGAAGACTTGCTTAAGAAAGAAATTAAGCAAGTTCAACACCGCGACTTATTGAATTGGATGTTTGGCAATGTTGATATAGAACACTGCAACGAAACAGTAAAAGCAATTGCCAAAGATATGGAAAATGAAATTGTAGAAGTCAACGCAAAACCGGTTCAAACATCAAAACTTGATGAAGCATTAGAAGATTTTGAAACAATGCGAAAAAAAATTAAAAAACCACTTACACCTAGAGCAAAGGCAATACTTATTAATAAACTAGAAAAATTAGCATCAAACGAAGAAGAAAAAGTAGAAATACTAAATCAAAGTATTTTACATTGTTGGCAAGATATATATCCACTTAGAACGGAAACACAATATGAATATCAAACAAAAGAAAACAGGACAAAAAAACAAGTGGACGAATTGCCAATATATGATGTGTCAAAAAACAAAAAAATGAGCGAGGAAGAAACGAATGAAATATTGCGACTTATGGGAAAACAAACCAATACCTGAAGAAGAATATAAACAATTATCGCAAGACATAGAACAATTGGATAAAGATTTAGAGTTAATAAAGGATAGAATTAGTGATATTCAAGTAGCACATAACAAAACTATTAATGACCGTAAGCCAATCATAATGCTCGATGTAATTGAAGAGGTCAGAGAGATTAAAAATTGGATATCAGAGAATATAGAAAGATTGAGTCAATATTATGAATAAAACAGAAATAATAAATCGATTAAGAGTGTTAAGGCTAAAATGTATTGAAAATGATTGCAATATGCAAGCAATCATAGACAATCAAACAAACGACGTAATGATAAAAAAAGCAAAAAAACATTATAAAGAGGTAAAGAAAGAAATAAAAAAGCAATTAAGACAATTAGAAAAGGAAGCGTACAAATGCTAGACGAAAAAAAGATATTAGAAAAGGCAATAGCAGCAAATGGCAAGACGTTACAGTCAGTAGTAGCATGTGAAGAATATGCGGAATTAATAAAAGAAATAGTAAAAACTATAAGAGGCGAAGGTAACAGGAATGCATTAATCGAAGAAATAGCAGATTGTGAAATTATGACACAACAAATAAAAATGATTAACGATATTGATGAAAATTCGATACAAGAAGAAAAAAAATTTAAACTACTAAGATTAAATGATAGGATAAACAACAAATAATAAGGAGAAGAAAATGTGGATTAATAATAAAGGAAACGGTTGGTTTACTATATGCAAATCAAAAGCCTACAAAGATACAAAAGAATGTGTATGTTTTCTAAGTGTGCAATTTCCGAAAGATAGTGAACCGAAAGGAAATTCGGTAAATGTGGAAATATCAAAATTCTTTATGTCGGCGTATGAAAAGAAAGATGGAACCGTTGCACCAAAACTAGTAATACAGGATTTTGTTACAGTGGAATGGAATGAAAAAAAACAAGAATCAAACCAAGTAAATGTTGAAGATGATGATTTACCATTCTATGGAGGCTAAAATTGTTCAGAGGAAAAATATACGGGGTATACAATAAAAATAATTTGATATTTAAAGGAACCATAGGTGACATTGCACAGAAATATGGTTATAGTACAGCAAAAATAAACGAGATAATCAAAAAAAAGAACTTACTGAAAAGCAAATACCGAATTATTAAGTATCAACAGCATAACTCGCAAGAACAAATAGATAATTCATTATACGGATATATTAAAAGAAATATTCTTATCTATGACAATACCGTTTGTGAACAAGACCCTCAACAAGAAATAAAGCGCCTTAAAAAAGAAGGAATTCTAATAAAATGTACACATTTACCACCGCTTGAAATAGGTGGAAAAGGCGACTACTTACTGGAGAGATATTATGAAAAGAAGGATTGAAGCAGCAAAAAAAATATTCCAATTATATGCATACACAAGAAAAAGACCATCACAATTAGAACGAGAAAAGGAAGATTTATATCAAGAATTAGGTGGTATAAAACCTGTTAATATATTCGGAGAAAAAGGGTCAACTAATCCTGAAACAAAAGAACTACGTAAATTAGCCGTATGCGACCAAATAGAAGATGTCGAAAGGTATCAACAATGGTTTATATTTCTAAACAAAATAATAGTACAAACAATGTTAGATAGCATGTCTGAAGAAGAAAGAACTATCATTTATGAAACATTAATTGCGAAGGATAAATATAAAGACGTATGTAAGAAACATAATATTTCTAATCCTAAAATATTGTTTGAATATATTAATAACACTCTTGAAAAAGCACTTAGAAAGACCTATTTCTAAGGGTACAAAAGAAGATAAACTTTCATAAAAATAACGCGTGCCAAATAACTAACTAGTCAGTATAATTAAATCATAAGATAGAACATCTTAAAGGAGAAAAATATGTCATACGAAATAGAACTATGTAAAAATAAAAAATTTATGCAATCCAATTATCGTTCGTATTTAAAATCAGATGATGAAAATATATTTCAAGCATATGGAAAACCAAGTCAAGAGAAGATAAAAGCTTATTCATACTGTGAACAAATATGTAAAGAATACGACGGAAAAAATATAAAAGTAGTCGGAGCAAGTACATATATATTCACTGTAGGGTTTGAAATTACATATAATGATGAACAATGTTTTGTATATATTACACCACAGCATAACTGGTATATTCCTTTA
>JAGHSX010000038.1 GCA_018065645.1 Candidatus Scybalousia scybalohippi | reverse complement strand
TGCAAAATTATAACATTTTTAGATAGTGAAGAAATATATTTTCTTACTATTTGTTACAAAAACTTACAAAATGTTACATATTTATAAAACGGCGTTTTGTTCTACTAAAACGAAGAGTTATTTTTCTGCAAGTCCGACTTGTAATATTTGCAAGTCGGATTAGCAAGCCTTGCAAGTCGGACTTGCAGACATTGCAGATCCGATTTGCAGAACTTTACTTCTTCGTTTCAGGAGAAATTCATCAAATATTAAAAAAAAAAGCTTCTGGTTGTGGGAAGCTTGCTTTGGTAAAATGGGAAGATAAAAAAATCTTATTGTTTATTTCTTGTAAACTGTTTTCAAGGTAAGGAGATTCATAGCGTTGGAATGCAGACCATGAATATTCTTTTGTGTGAAACGTAAGACCTCATCATAATACAATACTACTACAGGAGCCTGTTCCATAATGATTTTATTCATCTGGGCATAAAGTTCTGTACGTTTTTCCAATGAAGTTTCTTTGCTAGCTTGTTCGTATAGACGATCGTATTTCTCATTTTTGAAATGAGTATAGTTAGGTCCCATAGGTGCAAAATTCTTAGAATAGAACAAAGAAAGATAATTCTCCGCATCTGGATAGTCTGCTATCCAAGAACCACGGAACCAGGCAGACTTTCCTTGTGCCATCATTTCCCTAAGTTCTGCAGGAGGATTAACCTCTATCTTTATCTTCATTCCCAAAAGAGATAACTGCTGCTGAATATACTTGCACAAATCTAGATATGATGCTGTTGTAGAAAGAGTAATAGCTGGACTTGTTTTATAATATCCAGATTCTTGCAACAGTTGTCTTGCTTTTTTCGGATTGTAAGAGTATGCTATACTGGTATCTTGTTGAAATCCTGCTACGCCTTTCGGTATCATTCCATAAATGCCCGCAGTACCTATATTGTTTCTCAGGTAACGAATCATCTTCTCTCTATCAAAACCATAGTTGATAGCCTGTCGCACTTTCTGGTTAAGCAAAGGATTATTCTTTTGAGATTTACTATCCATATAAAAACCAAGATATTCAGTATTCAAGTATGGTTGTTTGTGCATATTTATCTTACTCTGATACTTTGGTTGCAGAGTACCCTTTCTTGTGAGGATTTCATCTTTGTAGTTAGGGTCAATACCAGAAATAAAATCTATATTTCCTTTGATAAACTCCAAAAATACACTTTGCTTGTCTACAATAAAAGTAACATTGATAGCTTCAAGGTAAGGTAAAGCGTTTCCATTGGCGTCTTTTTCAAAATACTTATCATTCTTTCTCAAAACAAGTTTCACACCTTCTTTCCAGAACTTAAACTTAAAAGCGCCTGTACCTACAGGATGTTTTCTAAAGTTTTCTCCATAATACGCCACAGCTTCCCTAGGAACAACATAAGCATAAGGCATAGACAGCAATCCAAGGAATGGAGCGAAAGGATCTTTTAGCTTTATCTGCAAGGTAGAATCATCTATTGCACGAAAAGCATAAGCATTATTCTCCTTGCGAACTTTTTCAAAAATCCATGCGCCAGGAGAAGCAAGTTTTTCATCAAGTATTCTATTAAATGAATAGACAAAATCTTCCGCTACAACTCTTCTTGTCTTTTGTTTAAAACAAATATCTTCATGGAAGAAAACATCTTTTCTTAAATGGAAAGTGTAAACTGTGCCGTCTTCGTTGATATCATATGAATGTGCAATACATGGTTGCACATCAAGATTGGAATCCAACTGAACAAGACCATTGTATATTTGGTTATCTACCCAAATCATCGCTTGGTCTCTTGCAAAGGCTGGATCCAGAGATGTCAAGGATGCAGTTTCATTGTAATGAAAAACATTGTTGTTTGATTTGTCTGTCTTTTTAGAACAAGACAAGCAAATCAAACAACAAGCAATCAGTATAAGGGAATATTTAATTCTTAAATTTTTCAAAATTCTTACCGAATACACCTTCAGTCTTTTCTATTGTCATAAAGGCTTCAGGATCTAATGTCTTAATAAGTTGCATTACTCTCACCTTTTCGTTTCTGTGAACTACAACCATAAGAATCTTTGTATCTTGTTTTGTGTACCAACCTGTACCATTAAGGAAAGTAGCACCTCTTTTTATTTCGTTGCCTATAACATCTGCAATCTCCTCATTCTTCTTTGAGAATACAAGAATCTTGTATGTCTGTTTTCTTCCGTCGATAACATAGTCTATAGTGAAAGTAAAAGACATCAATACTATCACACCATAAACAATCTGCTGGATACCATTACCTGGAATAAGTATAGAAGATATGATAACTGTAGCATCCACTACCATTATCACACTACCAAGAGAAACATTGTAGAATTTGTTGAAGATAAGTGCGATCACATCACTACCACCAGAGTTTCCACCATTGGTAAATACTATACCTATACCAATACCTGAAACAACACCACCTATCAAAGCGCAAACAAATGGATCAAGTTTTCCAAGTTCTATGACAGCAGGAATATCCTGTATTTTCAAAACCTGTTGGAACAACAAGAATTCTATGGAAGTAACAACTATTCCGTAGATATTACTTACTGCAAAATGTTTTCCAAGAAAGTAGAAACCAAAACAGAACAATATTGCGTTGATGATAAAGTTTGTTATACCTGTAGGAAATCCTGTGATGATGTACACAACTGAAGACAAACCTACGACACCACCACCAACGATATGGTTTGGTATCAGGAATGTAATCCAACATACAACATACATCATTATACCCAACGCTATCATAATGTAGCGTCTAAGCATTGTCCATATGGAAGGTTTTATCAAATTAGTTGTTGCCATAAATTTATTGTTTTTCTATTATTTGTTTGCTATTTTTTCTTTATGATTTGAATAATTTCATCTAGTGAAAGATTCTTTCCTAGTATGTTTCCTTGATTGTCAAGCAACATATTGTATGGCAAAGATTTCAAGTTATACAATTTAACTACAGCAGAGTTCCATCTGTTCAAATCTGAAACATTTGTCCACTTACCTATACCATCTGCCTCTATTGCAGAAGTCCAAGCATACTTGCTATCATCAAGAGAAACTGAGATAATGTTGAATTTATTTGCTTTGTATTGTTTGTACAATTTCAAATATTCTATATTCTTTGTTCTAGAATTGTTATCCCAAGAAGCCCAGAAAGAAACCAAAGTATATTTGTTTGCCTTGATGTAGTTGTACAAAGAGACAAGGTCTCCCTTAGTATCTTCCAATGTAAAATCTTTTGCTTTATTTGTTTGTTGATCTGTGTTTGCAACTTGTTCTCCTAATTGTTGCATAAGAAGAGAATATTGGAACATAGTAGTTGCATCTCCTTTCAAACTTCTTATTGCATTTTCTCTGTCTGCTTCAGACATGTATGGATAAAGATAGTTACTTATTATAAATGGAGAATAAATACTTGTTGGATTATCCATAACCCAATTCATAAGAGCCTGCATTGGATTCTTCTCTCTATTACACTTATTTGCAATATTTGTAAATAATGTTTGAGAAGAAGATCCTTCTATTCTTACATTATCAAGATCTTTCTTTGAACCTTTTATTGTTATGTTTTCATTACCCATAAAGAATGAAATAATTCCATCTCTTATTGGTAAATCTATCATACCCATACAAACTCTTTCTACTTCTCCAGCGAAAACAAAAGTTCCATTGTTTATTCTCTCAACAAATGTTTCTTTTTCTCCACCTTCTTTCAATAGAGTAAGTTTTACAACCCCTTCTTTAACTCCATCTATATTTCCTGTTATTCTGTATGATTCTACATCAAACAATTCTTTTAGTTTTGCAGTTAAAGAGTCTCCCCTAAGATTCTTTGCTACTATTTTTCCTGAAGCATCCACAAGAACATTGTCAGGAATAGATTTAATCATATAATCTGATACTGTTGGACTTTGCCACATCTTTAAATCAGAAACTGTTGTCCACTCTATACCATCGTTTTCTACAGCTTTTTGCCAACTTTTCTTGTTTTTATCCAAAGAAACTCCGTAAATATCAAAACCTTTTGATTTATAGTTTTGATAATTTGCTAAAAGTATAGGCATTTCCTCCCTACATGGAGTACACCATGAAGCCCAAAAATCTATTAGCACATATTTTTTTCCATTAAGGAATGATTTCAAATTAACTGTTTTATCATTCAAATCCTTCAAAGAAATATTAGGTGCTTTCTGTCCTATAGATATTTTTTGCAAAGAAGCTTCTCTATCTCTCAAATGTCTATAATAATACACTTGTGTCGCATGTGCCTTTAAGGTATTCAAATGTCTTGACAAATCTTCATAAGTCCAATAATGTGAAAGATAAGTCGCCATAATATCTGGAGAGAAAATATCTTCTGGATTGCTTACAGTCCAGTTTTCCAAACGGGAAAGATATACATCATAATCTTCGTTTCCTATAGGAGTAACTATAGAATACCAACGTTGTGTCTGAGGAGCATTCTTCACCTCTGGCAAATCTTTCTTTGGATCTATAGTCAATTCCATTGATATTTTTGGTTCTACATAAACTCTGTATCTTTTCTTTCCGTTGACTGTCAACAATGCAGGCATTGGTTCTGTAGCATATCCCCTAAAGACAAACTTTCCTTTCTTGTCTATCAGTACAGAATCCAACAACTCATTTCCATCTGGAAGATAAGTTCTAAGAGTAACATATCCTGTACTCTTCTTTACCTGTCCATTGATAGTGTATCCATCTGATGTCATAACGTATTGCTGAGCAAACATAGTAAAGCCCAACAACATAAAAACTACTGCTAAAAATATCTTTTTCATACTAGTATATGGTATTCTTTATTAAAAAAGTTCTCGTTTTATATCTCGATTTGTATCTCTTTCTTTTATACTTTCTCGTTTATCATAAGAGTGTTTACCTTTAGCCAGAGCAATCTTCAACTTAGCCCAACCTCTTTCATCTATGTACAAAGCAGTTGGCACTATAGTATAACCTTTTTCTTTACTCTTTGCTTCCAGTTTTCTCAACTCTTTTTTATTCAAAAGAAGCTTTCTATCTCGCTTTGCTTCAAACTTTCCAAATGAAGAAAAACGATACTCTGCTATGTGCATCTGCATTACCCATAGTTCTCCATTAAGAAAAGAGCAATATGCATCATTCAAATTAGCCTTACCTGCTCTTATACTTTTTATCTCACTACCACACAAAACCATTCCAGCAACATACTCTTGCATCAAAAAATACAAGAATCCTGCTTTCTTGTTTTTAATCTCTACTATATGTTTTCCTTCCGTTGGTTTCATAAGCTTGCAAAAATACGATATTTTTTTTGATTGTACAAATATAAGAACCTTTTTCACACCAGTATAATAAAAGTTCCATACAAGAAAGTCTTTTTGCCAATAATTTATTATCTTTGTAAAAATTTTTGATTTATTAGAAAACATAGATTACAAAATGATACACAATACAATAGAATTCAAAGGAAAAAGAATCAATTATCAAGATGAGGGTCACGGAGAAATAGTTCTTGTTCTTCTTCATGGATTTATGAACAACTTGAATGTTTGGCAAAAGTACATCCTTGAATACATGCACTCCATAAGAGTAATTGCTATAGATTTGATTGGTCACGGAGATAGTGAAGTTGTAGAAGAAGTTTCTACTATGGAACTACAAGCAGAAATGATAAAAGCAGTCTTGGATCATGCAAATGTAAGATATTGTGTTATGGTTGGACACTCTATGGGTGGAATGATCACTTTAGCTTTTGCAGAAAAATATCCTAACTATTTAAAAGGATTTTGCCTTTTGCATTCTCAAGCTATGGGCGACAATCCAAAAGGAAAAGAAAACAGAATACGCTCTTGCAAACTTATCAACGATAATAGACTTAAATTCATAATAGATTTTATTCCTAACCTATTTGCTAAAGACAATATTTCAAAATGCGCCAGTGAAATAGAAGAATTGAAAGATATTGCTTTAAACACTCCAAGAGAAGGAATTATTGCTGCCCAAATGGGAATGATAGAAAGAAGAGATCGTCAAGATATTCTGGAAGAAAGCAAAGTACCAATCCTGTTCATCATAGGCAAGGAAGATGTTAGAGCAGACGTTTTAACAGTTTTGGCTCAAGCATCTTTACCAAAATTCAGCGAGACTATGATTCTTAATACTGGTCACATGTCTTTCATCGAAGAAGAAAATATAATTAAACAAAGACTGATGTCTTTTACTAAAATGTGCTTCTCAATCTAATATCTAAATGGATTTTACAAAAGGGAAAATAGGCAGAAGCATTTTTATTTTCAGCATTCCTCTTATACTCGGAAATCTTTTTCAGCAATTATACTCTCTAGTAAATAGTGCTTTTGTTGGAAACTTTCTTGGAGTAAAAGAGTTGGCCGCCGTAGGTGCAACTTATCCTGTAGTATTCTTTATTACAAGTATGATTCTTGGAATAGGAAGTGGAGGCAGCGTTGTTGTTTCCCACTACTACGGAGCAAAAGATTATGACAGTATTCATAAAGTAATAAGCACTTTTTACATCTTTTTCATTTTATTGGGTTTAGCTATCTGTTCTTTCGGTATTGCTTTTTCCAACGTAATATTCTCATTACTGAAACTAGAGCCAGATGTAAAGCAATATGCTGTAGAATACTTCAACATCTACATGATAGGAATGTTCTTTTCTGTCATTTTTCATAGCGCTATCAGCATTCTAAGAGGATTGGGCGACTCTACAACTCAGTTATGGTTCCTCATTCCAGCCAATATACTGAATGGAATTTTGTCGTATATTTTCCTTGGACCATTGCATCTTGGTGTTGGTGCTTCTGCTTGGGCTTCTGTAATATCCCAATTCCTTGCCTTTGCCGTATTGTTTATTTTCCTTGGAAGAAAACACGAATTTGTAAAACTGCCTTCTGTAAAGAACTTATATTTCAGTAAAAAATATCTAAAAGACATAATAGACATCGGACTTCCTACTGGATTCCAGCAAGGAATAGTTTCTCTTACTCAGATATTACTTTTGTATCTTGTAGTTGGATTTGGAACAAATGCAACTGCAGCATACTCTTCTGCTAGCAGAATAGAGAGTATTGCTCTTTTGTTTGTATTGAATATCTCTCAAGCTTTAACATCTTTTGTCGGAACCAATATTGGAGCACAACAGACACAAAGAGCAAAGCAAGGGCTTTATGCTTCAATACGAATAATGGTTATCGTCTCTTTGGCAACTCTTATCGCATTCTGCTTTGGTAGCGAATGGCTAATGAGAATATTCACACAAGAGGAAGAGGTAATAAGAATAGGTAAAGAATATCTGATTGTCGATGGATTGTTCTGGATATTGTTTGGAATTATGATGATGTTTACAGCTTTCTTTAGAGGCGTAGGATACGCTTTAATTACTATGATTATCAGCTTTGTTTCTCTATGGATAATTCGTTTCCCTACTTCATGGGTATTATCCCTTTCATTCAACACGCTTGGTATTTGGATAGGCTCACCTATTTCCTGGATACTTGCAATCCTGTTCTATGTCATCTATTACAAAAGTGGGAAATGGACAAAATCTAAGATTGTAAAAATATTTCTTGGATTTATTTTCCTAAATCTTTGTTTTAATTCAACAACTCTTCAAGCTCAAAACTCAAATTCAAAATACAAAAACATTTTCGAGTCTCCTATCCATATTCCACTTTCTTCTACAGGAAACTTTGGAGAACTGAGATCTACACACTTTCATTCTGGTTTGGACATTAGAACTATGGGAAAAACGGGATACAACGTCTACGCTCCAGAAGACGGATACATCGCCAGAATAAAAGTTCAAGCCTTTGGTGGCGGAAAAAATCTTTACATCACTCATTCAAATGGATACATGACTGTTTATATGCACTTGGAGAGATATTGTGGCGAAATAGAAAAATTTGTACAGGAATACCAATATTCTCACAGATGTTACGAATTTGACTACACTTTCCCAAAACCATCTATCTATGTAAAGAAAGGAGATACTATTGCCATATCTGGTGAAAGCGGAGCAGTAGCAGGACCTCATCTTCACTTTGAAGTAAGAAAAAATGGTTACGACACTCCTATGGATCCCCTGTTGTTTTTGGATATTCCAGACAGCATTCCTCCACACATTGTATCTCTTGCTTTAACTCCTTTGAAACATTCTTCCGTAGATAGTAGTGCTTCCACAAAAGTAATAAAACTAAAGAAAGATACATCTTTTCACGAATTTGACACAATCAAGGCTTGTGGAAACATTTATTTCTCTATCCTTGCTTTTGACAAATCATACAACTCTTCTGAAAGAAACGGAGTTTATTCTACAGAACTATTCATAGACTCTGTACGGTATTTTTCTCATAAGGTAAGCGAATTTTCTTATTCCAACTTCAACGGACTTCATAGTATATTCAACTATCCACTATACATTCAAACAGGAGAAAGATATCTTTCTTCACGATTACTGGAGAATGGAAAACTACCTTACAATACCTATAAAAATAAAGGAATTCTTAATGTAAAAGAAGATTCCACATATCTTGTAACATGGAAACTATCAGACATCAACAATAATGTAAAAACATTTTCTTTTTATGTGCTAGGTGTTCGTGACTCTGTAGTCTTGACTAATGACAAAAAAAGAGCATCTGTACAACATTTTGATTTCAATGAAATAAATAGTTACGTTTCTATTGACTCATCTGTATTTATATTTCCAAAGAATTCTCTATTTGAAAGCATTGACTTTGAATACTCTCACAGAAAAGGAACATATTCAAATGTTCACACTCTCCATACCGTTTATGAACCTGTAAGAAGCACATACAAGTTGAGAATAAAACCTTTCAAAGTCGACAAAGGCTTAATAGACAAATATATTGTAGTAAGAATAAAATCCAATGGCAAACTGGAAAGTATTGGAGGTTATTATCAAGATGGTTTTGTCAAAGCTGAAACAAAAGCATTTGGATCCTACGCAGTATGGATAGACACTATTGCTCCAACTATTAAGGCTTTAAACTTTAAAGACAATAAAACTATATCTTCAAAACTAAAGACTATAGACGTAAAAATTTCAGACAACCTTGCAGGAATTATGACCTACAACGCCTACTTGAATGATGAATGGGTGCTGATGGAATATGACGGAAAGAACTCAAAACTCTCATATTTTATAGATGAAAAGTTAAAAACTGGAGAAAACACTCTAAAAATAATAGTAAAAGACAAAAAAAACAACCAAAGTACTAAAGAATTCACAATTATTCGCTAAAATTTATTTTATTGATTTATAGATAGAAAAAAAAAATCTTTAAAAATTTCCTTAAAAATATTTGGTGGGTATTGAAAAAGGTAGTACTTTTGCACTCGCAATCGACTAATTAGCTCAGCAGGTAGAGCACATCCCTTTTAAGGATGGGGTCCTGGGTTCGAATCCCAGATTAGTCACCGAAGGAGTAAGTTTTAAAACTTGCTCCTTTTGCTTTTTAAAACTTCTTGTTCTCTACCAATATTTGCAATTATTTTACCTAAACAAAGTTTAAGAAAAATAACTCTTCGTTTTATTTTTCTAACTCTTCGTTTCGCTGGCGTAACTCTTCGTTTTATTTTCGTAGCATTTGATATTTTTTGAGGATAAAGAAAAATCTAAAAATAATCGAATATTTCAAAAAAAAGCACAAAACAACAAAAGAAAAGAAAAATAGAATTATCTTTGCACATAAATAATTGAAAGTTTAAGAGAATAGTTTATGCGAAAAATAATAATATTCTTTGCAATCATAATATTTAACGCAGTTACTTTAAAATCACAAGAAGCAGATAGTTTATCTATTTCTGACAAGGTTTTAACTTTTAAACCTGTAGGAGTTCTTTACAAAGGCGCGCCCCTACTTGTGGAAGGAATACTGATGAAAGAACATCAAATAGATTTTAGAGATTTTTCTTATACGCATTTCCCAAATTTTTCTACCGATATAGACACTTATACTCAATTTGCACCATTAGGATTAACCTATGCTCTAAAATTGTGTGGAGTTGAAAGCAAATCTTCATGGAAAGACCTAGTATTTGCAACAGCATTCTCCTATGCATTGGGATTTGGCACAATAAAAGCCATCAAAAACTCCGTCTATGAAAAAAGACCAGACATCTCTGGCAACAATTCTTTTCCCTCTGGACATACAGGCATTGCCTTTCTAAATGCTCAAATACTTTGCAAAGAATATGGTCAAACATCCTGGTGGATACCTGCTATTGGTTATTCTTTTGCTTCTGCGACAGGTATCATGAGAGTAATGCAAAACAGACACTGGATTGGTGATGTTGTGGCAGGGGCTGGATTGGGAATATTAGCAACAGAAACCAGTTATTTTTTAAAGGATTTATTCCTATATAGAGAAGAATCTCCAAGATTCTTTCCCAGTATAGAGGAAAGCAAAGAAGAAAAGCTTTCATTTGTGGATATTGCTGTTACTTTCAACCACTCTTTCAACAAATACAAACTAAGCAACAACACATTTCTTGATATTTTGGACGGAGCTGGAACTGGAATAGAAGCAACATATTTTTACAACAAACATATTGGAACAGGAATATTGGCAGACTATAGTGCATATAAACTAAAGAACCCTAACATTCATTCTGATTCTACCATGAGTTTTTACTTTGCAGGATTGTCCCAATATTTTTCTTTTCCTATTTGCCACCGTGTTTATTTGGGAGCAAGAGCAGGAGTGGGAATAAATCATATTGCAAAAAACAATATTCTAAACGGAATCGTTCCTTCCCAGTTTATGCTGAGATACAATCTGGGATTAAACTTAAGCTTTTGGGTACAAAGAAACGCTCTGCTTAGATTCTTTGCAGATTATACTCACTCAGATTTAGAAATAGAAAATCAAACCTTAGATTTCAAGACCATCAATCTTGGAGCAGGGGCAGCTTTCCATTTTTAATATAGTTTCCGCCTTCTTTTCCCATAGAGAAAAGCAAATCTAAAGAAGATAAGTTTGTTTGGAAAGGAAATTTATCAGAGAAAGACTGAAAATAAGGTGATAGAAGTTTTCCGTCTTCTTCTCTTTTTTGTGGTTGAAAAGCATTTAGATAATTATTTTCTTCATCCCTTACAAAATCTTCCGTAAAGGATAATTCAATATCTAAAGAAAACGCCTTCTTAAGAAACTCAAAAATTTCGTAGTTCATATCCAAAAGAAACTTATGTTTATGTTCCAGAAGTTTCTTTATCTCCAAATCATAGTATTCAAAGAAAGGAGTCTTTCCATAGTTGGAGTAGACTGCTCGCCATGCTCTAACGTTCCAGTCTTCCTTCCAGCAAATCTCAACATCTTTGGTTAAAAGTTTCTTATCTTTGCCTCTAACTACAGGAACACTTACCATCTGCACTCCATCGGAAGAAAGCATCAAACATCTATTTCTAAAAGTTTGTCTTGGAAAACTTTCATAGAGTTCTATGCTTATTTTCTTCATTCTTTGCGCAAAAACCATCCATGCTATTGAAGGAAAGAAATCCAAATGTGTTCTTGCAATAGTATTGTCTGTTGTTGGTTCTGCGTGCTGAGTCAAAAGCAAATCCATAATATTTTATTGTTTTATTATATTTAACAGGTTTGGAATATTTTTATAAGTTTCTCTGTAGAGTATTGCCAGTTGTAGTTTTCTTCAACAAACTTATGTCCATTTGCAGCAAGAGTTTCATACAACATTTCATCAGTCAAAAGTTTCACTATATTTTCTGCAAGAAGACTTGCTTCACTTGCCACAAGAATTTCTTTGTCTGGAAGAGACTTCAAGGCACTATTTGCCAATGGAGTAGTAATACAAGGCAAAGACAGAGCCATTGCTTCCAGCAATTTGTTTTGCAAACCCGTTCCTATTCTCATTGGTGCAATAAATATTCTGCTTTGTG
This sequence comes from Candidatus Scybalousia scybalohippi, assembly GCA_018065645.1. Lineage (GTDB taxonomy): Bacteria > Bacteroidota > Bacteroidia > Bacteroidales > P3 > Scybalousia_A > Scybalousia_A scybalohippi. The sequence goes on along the minus strand of JAGHSX010000038.1, from coordinate 6,873 downwards.
CATAGTATTCTTTCATATCATCCACCCAACCTGTAACTACCACTCTGTCACACGCCAGGCTCTTTATATAATTTGTAGGATTACTTCCAGCCAGTACCACTTTGGTGTCAGGAAATTTAGCCCACACCATTGGCATTATTTCATTTATAAGAAATCTTGCTGCATCTACGTTGGGAGCGTAAGACATATTTCCAGAAAATATAACATCAAATTTCTTATCTTTCTTTTGAGTATAATTCAAAAAAGAGTCGCCAACTCCGTTTTCTATTATATTTACTTCATTTTTTCTATCAGAAGAAAGCAAATCTCTGTCTATATCTGTAATAATGGTTGTAGCGTTGAAACGATCAAACATAGTATCCTCATAGTTTCTCAATTTCCTGGCTTCATAAAGAAAGATGTTTTTGAAAAGACGATTGGATTTCATAGCTCTTCTCTCCATATTGACAGAAAGACAATCCTGAAAATCCAAAACACATTTTCCGTTTATCTGCTTAGCATATTCCGCTGTCCTTACAAACTGAAAATAGGAAACATCTGCTTTTACTTTCTTTGAAAACAATAAGAAACTTCGTTTTGCTTTTTTCGTTGTAAAGAACGCAACCTGCAAAGGCAAAGATGTAAAGAATGACTTAAACAAAGAAAAACATTGAGAAACCAAAGAAAGCTTTTCTATATGTATTTCCTTGCAATACTGTTTTAGTATTTCCAAATCGCTTTGAGAAACTTTTGTCCTATTGAAACAAAACAAATACACTTCATGCTCTTTTGCCAGTTCTTTTATCTGGTAAAAAGCCCTGAGTTTATCTCCTTTGTTCAATGGATAAGGAAAACGAGAAAGACAGACTAAAACCTTCATAACCTTTGTTTACTTTCTTGCTTTAGAGATTTTAACCTTCCTCTTGCTGTTCGTCTTCATTGGATACTTTATCCTTTTCAAGGATTTGTCTATAGTATCCCAGCAGTTCTGCTCCTATATAGTTGGTGTCGTATCTTTCTCTTATAAGTTTATAGGCATTATCTCCAACCTGCTTACAGTATTCGCTGTCACTATCAAGTTTTCTTATTGCTTCTACAAATTCTTGTGGAGTGTTGGCAATAAGAATATTCTTTCCATCTTCATACATTATACCCTCAGCAGCTATAGATGTAGCAACAACTGTCTTACCTATGCTCATAGCTTCAAGTATTTTGATTCTTATGCCACTTCCAGACAAAAGAGGAACAACCATTATCTTCTTACTGCTCATAAACAAGATACTATCGTCAACCTCTCCTATCATATCAACATTATCCCAAGAATTGTTTTTAAACCAAGGAGCCATATTCCTACCAGCAAAGTATGCTTTGATTTGTGGCAATTCCTTATTCACTAAAGGCCAAACCTCGTTTAAAAACCATTTTATTCCTTGCTCATTTGGTGCCCAGTTCATACTTCCTATGTGAAATATGGAATGTTCCTGTTCTACCACGTCAGGCAGTTTTTCTACATTATCAAAACCGATAGGCACTCCAACACAAAGTTTCTTGCAACCATTATCCTTAAAATACTTAGCATCTACATCTGTAACAGGGAAAACAGCATCAAAATCATTTATATGACCTAGTTCATAAGCTTTAAGATTCATAGCTGTATTTTTAATGTACCATTTTTTGAAAACATTTATCTGTTTTCCTTTAGCCATTCTTTGCCAGATAAGATGTTCTACATTTGGGCAATGGAATGTTATCTTTGCCTTGGAATATTTTCTTATCAAAGGAATATATGGCGCAAGCATAATACTTTCTATCTGCACAACATCAAAAATCTCTGCCTTAAGAGTCTTAACCAAAAGTTGTTTCATTTCATCTGAAACAAATCTTTTCACAACATAACTCTGCGCAGCAAAGACACACCACAATGCATCCAAAGCTCTTGGTTTCAAATCAACATAAACGCCTTCTATCCTTGTTTTTTCCAGATAGTTTTTTGGTAAAAGATCTTTATCAAATGGGTGTTTATCTGAATATATTGTCAAAACCTTTACATCACAACCATTGTTGGCTAAACCTTCCGAAATGCTGTACATATCTATTGTACCTCCGTCAGTTGCAGGTAAAGGTGGTTTGTAACAAAATTGAAGAATTTTCATAATGTTTTAAAGTTTTTATTTTTTAGAGTTCTTATTCTTTTTACTGAATTTTGAAGACAAATTTGTCATCATCTTTTTCCATGATTCCGCATCCAACACTCTCGCATCAGATGTAGCCTTTATAGTTAAGAAGATTCCTATAGGCAAGAATACAAAAGAAGAAAGCCACATACCAACAAATGGAGTAATGGTATTACTTCTTGAAATCATGTTGCCTATCTCTCCCATAGTGTAATAAATAATAAAGGCTATCATAGACACAACTATAGGCATACCGAATCCTCCCTTCTTTATAATAGCACCCAATGGAGCTCCTATAAAGAAAAGAATAACACAAGCCAAAGACAGCGTAAACTTTCTGTGATATTCCACCTTGTGTCTATTAAGATAATCTATATCTAGTTTTTCATTGCTTGAAACATGATCATACATAGCCTTAAGATTCCCAAGTTTAATCCTTGCAATCTTATCTACATCTCCCCTGACTCTTGGATTGGCTGTACTATAGTCTCTATAAAAATTTCTGTTCTTAAAAGAATTTGTCTTGTCTTTTCTGGAATATTTAGGATTACTTTTTCCTAGCAAGTCATTGGAAAGAACAGACATCTGTTCATTGTGCTGTTTTGCCATATCTATTTCAAGACTATCTATAGCACGGGACAATCTTGAGATATTCATAACCTTGTATGAATTCTTGTATCTTTCGCTATCAGATTCTTGCAATGAAAAGTCACTTATATCAAATCTTATAAGCTGTTTATCAAACTTAATTCTTGTCAATGGTCTGGAGAAATAGTTTTCTCCATTCAGTTCTTCCGAATAACTTTCTCCATTATGCAACTCAAACACCAAAGTATTACCATTGTCTGTAGTATACATAGAGCCATCTTCTGCACGAATAACATTGTTATTTCCATTGTTGTCGCTATGGTCATAAATAAGGATATTGTGCATCATATTTGTTCTGGAATCTCTTGAATCTATCCTAATAACATAATTGTCTATATCGGAATAGAACTCATTAGGCTTTATGTTTATAGCAGGCTTCTTGGCTTTTATCTCATAAATCATCAGTCGGAGTTCTTCATCTGCCTTAGGCATAATGTTATTGGAAAAATAAAAAGCAAGTCCTGCCATTATGAATGAAAGAATTATCAATGGTCTAAGAACTCTCCACAAGGAAATACCTGAAGCTTTCATAGCTGCAAGTTCATATTTTTCCGAAAAATTACCAAGAGTCATAATAGAAGCCAGCAATATTGCCAGCGGAAGAGCCATAGGCACAAGTGTAGCACAAGCATAAGCTATCATCTTAAGAAGAACAGCCATTTCCAACCCCTTTCCTATCAAAGACTCCATCTTTTGCCATAGAAAGACCAGCATAAGAACAAACATTGCTATGGAAAATGTCAACAGCAATGGTCCAAGGTAGGATTTCAATATAAACTTGTCTAACTTTTTCAATATGTGTGTTATCTATATATTCTTTGCAAAGTTACAAATTTTTGTCTTATCTTTGCCAAGAAAACAAGAGAAAAACCAAAAGAACTAGTTAATTCAAAAAAAAACCTTTCATAAATCATGTCAAACACAGACAACAATAAATTCAAATATATTATAGACGAATTTGCAGACTGTAAAGTTTTGCGATATCAGACACCTGACTGGGATTCACTCTCTTTGAGACAAAAACAATACATCTATTGTCTTAGTGAAGCTGCACTATGGGGAAGAGATATTTACTTTGACCAGAATTTTAAAGAGAATCTGCAAATAAGAAAAATACTGGAACAGATTCTGGAAAATTATCCCTCTGACAAAGATTGTGAAGAGTGGAAACAATTTGAAGTTTATGCGAAACGATTCTTCTTCTCAAGCGGTTTACACCATCACTACGGAGAGAAGAAATTCTTTCCAGAATGTTCAAAAGCATTTTTTGAAAAACTATTAAACGATTATTGCGAAAAAGACACAGGCGACAATACTGCAAACTATCTTTTAGATATTATCTACAACGAAGATATTGCTCCTGTACGCAGAAGCCAGGAAACAAAAAAAGATATTGTAAAGACATCTTCTGTCAATTTCTATGAAAACATTTCAAGAGAAGAAGCAGAACAATACTACAACAGTATAGAGATTGATTATGAGCGTCCTGTTTCTCTTGGCATTAACTCAAAACTTATAAAAGAAAACAATGAAATAAAAGAGCAAGTAGCAAAAGTTGGCGGTATGTATTCATTCTACATAGAAAAGATAATCTACTGGCTGGAAGAAGCGCTGAAGTTTACAGAAAACGACAAGCAGAAACAGCATACTGAAAAACTTATAGAGTTTTATAAGACTGGAGACTTAAAGACCTGGGACGAATACAACATACTATGGTCTCAAGAGACTGAAGGAATTTGCGACTATATCAATGGTTTCATAGAAACATACAACGATCCTCTTGGAATGAAAGCAACATGGGAAGCTGTTGTTGACTACAAAGACATAGAAGCAACAAAACGTACCAAAACAATATGCGACAACGCACAATGGTTTGAAGACCATTCTCCAATAAAAGACGTATACCGAAAGGCAAAAGTTTCTGGCCTTAGCGCAAAAGTAATCAACGCTATCATGCTTGCAGGAGATTGCTATCCTCCAGCACCTATAGGAATAAACCTTCCAAATGCAGACTGGATAAGAAAAGAATATGGATCAAAGAGTGTTACTATTGCAAATCTTTCAGATGCACATTTCTATGCAGCTATGGAGAGTCCAAAGGGTGCTTTGAAAGAGTTTGCTTTTTCTGAGCAAGAGATAGAAAGAGTAAGACAATATGGTCAGCTTTCAGACAATCTTCATACAGATATGCATGAATGTCTTGGACACGGAAGTGGACAACTTCTGCCTTTCACATCAAGCAACGCCTTGAAAGAATACTCTTCTACACTGGAAGAAGCAAGAGCTGACTTGTTTGCTTTATACTATCTGATGGATGAAAAAATGATAGAATTAGGTCTTATTCCTTCTCTTGAAGTAGGCAAAGCCCAATATGATTCCTACATAAGAAACGGCCTTATGACACAACTTGCCCGTATCCCATTGGGAGAAAAAGTTAGTGAAGCGCACATGCAAGACAGAAAACTTATTTCTGAATATGCTTGGGAAAACGGCAAAGGCTGCGTAGAGAAAACAATAAAAGACGGCAAAACATATTTTGTTGTAAAAGACTACGAACAGCTTAGAGAAACATTTGGCGAACTTCTTTACAAGATACAAGACATAAAATCCCGTGGAGATTATCAGCAAGGAAAAGAACTGGTAGAAACATATGGAGTGAATATCGACTACGAACTGCACAAAGAAGTATTAGAAAGATACACCTCTCTTGGCATAAAACCTTACAGCGGATTTGTCAACCCTATACTTTCTGTTGTGAAAGATAAAAACAACAACGTTGTTGACATCAAAGTTTCCTACCCAGATTCATTCCTGGAACAGCAACTTTACTACGGAAAAGAATATACATACAAGACAAAATAATGGATTCAACATTCATAAAAGGCAGGCAGGGCGAAGACCTTGCTTGCCGTTTTTTACAAGAAAAAGGCTACACTATTCTCGCACGCAACTATGTTTACAAAAAACATGAAGTAGACATAATTGCAGAAGACAAAAACGAGATAGTATTTGTAGAAGTTAAGCAGAGAGACACAAATATCTTCGGCGAGCCATACGAGGCTGTAACCTTACAGAAACAGAGATTTATAATCAACGTAGCCAATCATTATATACAGCATTTTAGAGTAGATCTGGAAGCAAGATTTGACATCGTTTCCATTACTGCACTTCCTTTTCAAGCGCCAAAGATAGAACACATAGAAAATGCTTTTACGCCCCAATTATTCTAGAGAAAAAGATATTAGACTATAAAAAGAAAAGTAACAACCATTTCACAACGATTGTTACCAACATTTATTAACCAAAAACATTTTAAAATTAAGTTATAGGGAAAACCTAATTTGTAGCGGGGACGAGAATTGAACTCGTGACCTCCGGGTTATGAATCCGACGCTCTAACCTACTGAGCTACCCCGCCAAGTCTTCATTTTTCGTTTTGCAAAAGTACAAAAAAACTATATTCCCACCAAAAATAAAACTAAAAATTTTCATTTCATCACTCTAACAGCTCCGTTATCACTATCTTACGTTTTTATTTCCACACTCTAAAAGCATTATTTCTTCTATATATTATCCACTATTATTCCACTAAAACAGTATAAAAACAATAAATCTTCGTTTCGCTGGCGTAACTCTTCGTTTTATTTTCTTAAAACGGCGTTTTTTCTTTGCAAATCCGATTTAAAATATCTGCAAATCCGACTTGTAATATTTGCAAGTCCGATTTGCAATGCTTGCAAGTCGGACTTGCAGAATTTCAACTCTTCGTTTTAGCCTAATAAAAGCAAGTTTTCTCTCCTCTTTTTCTGCTTCTATAAAACAGAAAAGCACGTCTTATTAGACGTGCCTATACTAAATCAATTCTTATTCTTTTATAAGTATTATAAATCCAATTTCTTAGTTAATATATTTATATCTTAATCTCAACCTTTAGATTTAATCCCAAAGTAAAAGGAGGTTTATAATTACTTCCTAAAGGATATTGACCAATTCCTCCAAATCCTTTTTTATTTGGACTATAACTAGAATGCGATTCAAGTTCAAAACGATACTCTTCTAGATAGCTATATGT
>JAGHSX010000143.1 GCA_018065645.1 Candidatus Scybalousia scybalohippi | reverse complement strand
ATTATAGATTCTATGGTTGGAACTTTAGTTACTTTTTCTAACGAAGAAATTTTATAGGAAAGGTAGTACATATGAATGTTAAAAGATATGACGGAGAAAGTAGAATCAAATATATTGTAAGAGTTTGTGAAAATAAAACAGTTGAAACTTGGGACGAAATTGGAGAGTTTTTAAGAAAAGAACTTAATGAAAATTATTCTAGTTCAGCATACAGAAAAATGTATCAATATTGGTTAATGGTAAAAGATGACTTAAAAGATGTTTCAATCGAAGAACAATTACAAGAACTTGAAGAAATGAAGGAAGAACTCTATAAAGAAAGAGTAAAAATTCAAGATGCAAACAGAGAAAAACGAAGTGTTCTAAGAGAAGAAGCAAGGTATGAAAATCTTATTGAAGTTTTAAAAGATTCTCTTTATGATGAAAAAGAAATTAAATTTACTCCATTTGTAAAGGAAGAAAATAACAATAAGAAATATGGCGTGTTGCAATTATCGGATTGGCACTGTGGAGCAAAAATTGATAATCAATTTAACTATTATGATATTGATGTTATGATTGAAAGAGCGGATATTATTAAAAATAAAATGTTAAAATATGCGGAATTACATAAAGTAACAGATTTAATAATTGAAATTAACGGTGATATGATAGACGGTCTGATTCATATTAGCTCAAGAGTGCAACAAGAAGAATGTGCTGTTGAACAATATGTAACAGTTACAGATGTCTTAATTGCTATGATTAAAAGTATTCAACCATATTTCAACAGTGTTAAAATTGTTACAACTCTTGGCAATCACGGAAGAATGGTCGCAAAGAAAAGCGATTGTTCTACAAAAGAAAATTTTGAAATGATGATTCCTACAAGACTTAGAGATAAATTACAAGGAATTACTGTAATAGACTCTCACGGTTTAGATTTTGTTAAGTATGAAATTGAAGATAAAGTAATTATGGTTAGTCACGGACAAAATGACAAAATAAATAATTGTGTATCAGATTTCGTTAAAATGTTTAAAGTTGTGCCAGATGAAATTCATTTAGGTCATACTCACTCATACAAAGATATAAATGATTGTGATATTATGATTACTGTAAATGGTTGTCTTGACGGAAGTGATGACTATGCTTTATCTATTAGAAAGGTATCTAAACCTAGTCAAAATTTTATTGTTTATGAAGATGATAGATGTATTTATAAATTAAATGCAGAATAATTATTGACAAACAAAATAAAATATGTTATAATACATATATAAAATAAATGGTGTGGTTGAAATTCCACACAGTACATAGAAAGGTAATAATATTATGTGTGAACACGAGTGTTATGAAGATGAAAAAGAAATTTATAATTTTACATATGTAGATTCATTTGGAAATGTAAACCATATGTATAAAGAAGAAGACCCTATTTATGGAAACATTGAAGATGTTCTAGCTGTAATGAAACAATTTTTACTTATGTGTGGATTTTCTGTTAATGAATTGATTGCCAGAAATGATATGAGAGATTTTACTTCTGAAAATATTTAAAATAAATATTGACAAATAATAATGTTTGTGATATAATATAAGTAAATCAAAATCTAAACGAGTTGAATAATATATCTAGTCTATAGGGCATAATAAGGTAGCATAGGTGTATAAAATCCTTAAATAAATTAACGAAGTACAAGTTGGTGTAATCTAGTTGAGTGCTTTTACGATTACGATAAAATCAAACTATAAGGTTGCAACATTGCAATTATCCATTAGTTTGTCTCACTTATAAGAGTTGTTTACAAATGGAATTTAATCTAAACTTTGGTGCGATATATAGCACCAAAAACCCTTTATCAGTAATTTTTTAGTCTTTTGAGATAAATAAACCACATTCAAACATATAAAAGACTAATTGTTTGTGGTGTCAGTTAAGGGTGACTGACAAAACTCTAGCCTATCAAGAGTTGATTAAGTTTAGGAGATGGCGTTTAAAAGTAATTTATAGCCGAAAGGGCAAATTCAACTCTGTGGTGGCGTTGTCTTAAAGTGGTCTGACCAACCACATAATAAATTAAACTCAAATCTGCTATGAGTATAACTATGTATTGAATTATTAACTCTGTACTTGAGAATAGTACAAAATCCATATTCAAGAGTTTTGAACTGCATTTTCCGTCTTGGAGAGTGATGTTTTAGGAGATAATGGCTTTTGGTATAAATTCCAAACAAAGAAAAAGGTAAACGGTTTGCTCATATACATATCGTGCAATCGACATCTGTTGATGAAGTAAGGAATGAGTGTTTAATTACAACAGAACTTATCACGCTTAGTATCGAACCCATTAAAAGAGATAATGCGAACCACGATAAGTCGTTTGAACAAAAATACAGTTGAGAAGTCCAACTCAAGAGAAATAGGATATTGGGTAAAATGTATTTTTATCGAGGATGGTACTTGTATCGAATCGAATTTTTAGTTTTGCAGATACTAAAATCTATGCCTATGACTTGATTGCAAACGAGCATAGTAATGAGACGGAATGAAGTCGGTAAACTCATTCGATTGGTCAAATTAAGACTTAAAAATACGGATTACCAGTTGAGTGATTGGGTTGGTAACCAATTTACGAGGAAAAGGTAAAGCACGAGGTAGTAACCTTAAAAGTATAACATCGCAATATGTGTAAACTAAATACAAAACGTGCAATGTTAAGTGCGTAAATATTGATTTATGGATTTAACCAAATGATTGAACTCATAGGCAGTGGTTTTAAAGAATACTGCCTAATTAGGGAACTTAGCTCAGTTCGGTAGAGCGTCTAACTGTTAATTAGAATGTCAAAGGTTCAAGTCCTTTAGTTCCCGTTAATTCTTTGAAAGGAGGAATATCAAAATATATGAAAAAACTCACAATTAAAGAAAGTTTATTACTTGCATTAGCTTGTTTGGGTAATAACAATGAAGCTGTTAGATATTATCTATATGAAAGATAAAGATAATACCTAACTTTTGCCTTTTGGCAATTTAACTATTTAATTATTATGGGCGTGAAGTATTCGTAATGGGAAACACTCAATAAAATGAGAGAGAAAGGTTCGACTCCTTTGGTGTCCACTATCAAATTAAAATTAAATATTTTCCACAAATCTATGGCACGAAAAGTGCATAATTAGGAGGTGACACTTAGTAGTGTCGTGTGGAATTTGACGGAGGGCTGACTTAAAAAATTATAGGTCGGCTCTTTGTAGTACATAGAAAGGATAAATAATTATATGGCTAAGAAAGCAGAAGCAACTAAACTATGTAGGGGAATAAATAGCCCTTTGTTGAAATGCTCTGGTATAAAGCAAGAGTCAGATTTTTATAATTCTTGGTCAAAATTTGAAGGAGATAAGACTTGTTATTGTAAAGAATGTTGTAAAAAGATATATGACTATTATCTTGATGAAACAAGAAATATTAAGTCTGCATTATATTATACTTGTGCAAAAGTTGATGTTCCTTTTATTAAAGAATTGTATGAAAATTTGAACGCAAAAAGTATTGAAGGAGCAAAAGACGGAAGAAAATTTACATTAAATTTTAACACATATTTTAATGAATTACATAAAAAAAGTACACAAAAGGAAATTTTAGGGTCTTTTGACGCAACTGATTGTGATATAAATGAAGTTGATGCAACTATTAAAACAACTGAAATAAAGAAAAAAGAATTAGATGATTTTAAATCTAAATGGGGAAATCAAGATTCTATAGACGATTACGAATTTCTTGAGCGTACATATAACAGATATATGACTAATTTTGATGACGAATTAAGTCCTCAACAACAAGATACATTGTGTGATTTATGTAGAGACAGATTATTGTTGAGAAAATTATCTGAAAATGGTTGTCAAGAAAATGATATGATAACAAAGGTTCAAAATCGTGTTAATAACCTTATGAAAACATTAAAGATTGATAATTTTGAAGGAAATCAAAAGAAAACTTTAAGTGAGCAAAGTTTTGTTGAAAAGATTAAAATGATGGAAGAAACAAAACCCATTGAACTATATGCAAAAAGTGGAAATGATTATATTGATTATACAAAGAGAAAGAAATATTATACAGATTTAGTATTGAGACCTTTGTGTAATACTCTTGCTGGTCATAAAGATTTTAATATAGATATGTCAGATTTAGAACAATATAATCTAAAAGGTGATAGGTAATTGGTATGGAAGATAAAGAACTACAAAAATCTTTGACAAAACTTAAACGAGAAAATAAGGTATTAACAAAAGAACAAAAAGAAGAAAATATTGCAGAATGGGTTTTGTTTTATAGACAAAATTTGGATTTGTTTAATAGAGATATTTTAGGTTTGAATCTCAAAGAATTTCAAAATGATATGATTAGAGAAATGGCAGAGGGAGAGAAAACTGATGTTATTGCCAGTCGTGGATTGAGTAAACAAAAATAATAAATTAAAAAGTGAGGTTTACCTTATGAAGAAAATGCAAAATAGAAAGAAAGGTCTTACGATAGACCAAAAACAATTTATTCGTGATAATTACAAAACAATGTCAAATAAAGAAATAGGCGAGATATTAAATGTTGACCCTTATAAGGTGCTTTCATATGGAAAAAATATGAAAATAATCAAAGAACAATATTTAATACCAAACAAAAGGTTTTTAATGATAACTAATAAAGACTATCATTACATCTATAATGGCTTGTCTAAAAAATCTGAACCAAAATTAGAAAATTTATATAAAAGCAAATATGGAAAATATACAATAAATCAAGATTACTTTGAAATTATTGATAATGAATGGAAAGCATATTGGTTAGGATTTCTATATGCAGATGGTTGTAATAATTTAAAATGGAATGAAAAGAAAAACAAAATGAATTGCACATTGAAGATTTCATTGAAATATAGTGATTATGGTCACTTAAACAAATTAAGAGAAAGTTTGCAATCAGATGCACCTATAAAATATAGAGATGTAAGATTAAAAGATAAGATATACAAAGATTGCGAAATAAATTTTTGTAATGAAAAAATATGCAGAGACTTAAACAATCTTGGTTGTACACCAAATAAATCTTTGACATTAAAATTTCCAAATGAAGATATATTGCCAAAGGAATATATAAGACACTTCATTAGGGGATATTTTGATGGAGATGGTTGTATTCATATAAATTTGAATGAAGACAATAAATGTGCTAAAAAGTCTTTTATTATAAATTTTGTAGGAACTGAATCTATGCTTAACGGAATAATAAATAACATTATAGATAATATTGGGATAACCCCAGTAGGATATAATTTAGAATGTAATGGGTTATAT
>JAGHSX010000136.1 GCA_018065645.1 Candidatus Scybalousia scybalohippi | reverse complement strand
GTATTATTATAGAATTTCGATAAATATTAATTGATAACAAACAAGCTTTATAAAATTTAAAATACCATTATGAAAAAATCAAATTCAATTTTAATGTTTTTAACATTAGTATCATCCATTTTATTTTTCGGATGTAACGGCATTGATAAAAATGCAGACGTATCTGAACGTTGGTTCTATACTGAAGCATGTACTGATGAATGAGCAGAAATACCTTATGGTACTGCCTACATGGATCTAAACCCTGATGGTTCTTTTGCTGTTGTTAGTGGTAACATAAACCAGCAAGGTACATGGAGAAGAGAAGGAAATACTATCATCGATGAAACTGATATGGGTGTAGAATATCTAAGCATAAAAAAACTAACTAAAAATACATTGGTTGTGACTGGTATGCTTAATGGACAGTCTATAAAAATGACTTATAAAAAATAGTACTATCACAAAATATTTTAAATATTATGGCAAATTTAACAATACCATGTCAATGTTGTGGCAAGCAAACTCCTATTCAATGGATGTGGTTTGTTTGCGATTCTTGTGGTTACCGTATATGTGCAAGTTGCTTGGGCAAACACTATGGCCCATATAATCCAAATGGTGGCATTAAGTGTAGCCAATGTATGAATGGCTACCTCAGACAACAAAATCATATCTAAAACAATCCCAATAGGCTACAAATTCCCATTGTAGCCTATTTACTTAAATAGGAAATAGTTTAAAATTTCTAAATTTGGTGCTTTGGTTTTTATTTTGTAACTTTGCAAGGTTAAGAAAAACACAAATAAAAACATAACACACAAACACTATGAAACACTTGTACTGCAAGAGTATACTATTTGTTTTAGCTTTGACTATTATGAGTTGTGGAGTAAAAGCTCAGCAAAGTTTCTATATGGCTGAACACACAGGTCAAAGCATTCACTACACTATTATTCCTAAGAAAAATCACGAGGTAAAGATTGTTAAGGATTTCCTTAGCAACATGAACTATATTCTTTTGAGAAACGAGGTAAGACTAACTCCAAAGGTAGAATACAAAGGAGAGGTTTACCAGGTTACAACTATAGACAAGAAAGCCTTTGAAGAAGTATCTTCTTTGAAAGAAATAGTTATCACTTCTGGCATAACAACCATAGACAAAGAAGCTTTCAAGAACTGCAAGAAACTAAAGAAAATCACTATGTATGGTGTAGAGTCTATAGCAGATAAAGCTTTCACAGGTTGCGAGAGCCTCAACAGCGTGGTTCTTTTCACACTTATACCTCCTACTATGGGTAAGGAAGTGTTTGACAAAGACTGTAAGGCTACACTATATGTTCCAGACAAGGCTCTACAAGAATACAAAAATTCTCCTTGGGCTGATTACTTCACCAGCATCTATGGAACTTCCAAACTAGGTTACTAAACTTTGATTTTTTATTTGATATGATTTTCTTTCCCAACTGTAAAATCAACATAGGACTATTTGTCACAGGCAAGAGAGAAGATGGTTTTCACAATATAGAATCCATTTTCTACCCTTTAGGACTGAATGACGCTTTGGAGATGAGAGAAAGTTTAAACAATGAATGTTCTTTTTCTCTTTCAGGATTGGGTAGCAACGGAGATGTCACACCTAGCATGGACAATAGTGTGATGAAAGCATACTCTGTTCTTAAGCAAGACTTCCCTACTCTGCCAAGTATGAACATTCATCTGGACAAAGGTATTCCTTGTTTTGCAGGACTGGGCGGTGGCAGTAGCGACGGCACATACGCCTTGAAACTGTTGGACTACATGTGTGGACTTAACCTCAGCAAAGAGCAGTTGTTTCATTATGCTTCCATTCTGGGGTCAGACAATCCTTTCTTTGTAGAAAACAAGCCTATGTTTGTCTATGGCAGAGGAGAAAAGATGGAAGAAAAAGAATTGTCTTTGAAAGATTACTACATAGTACTCGTAAAGCCAAACCTTAACATTTCTACAAAGGAAGCATACCAGAACGTACACAAAACACCTCAACCATTTGACCTTAGAACATTGAATGTAAATGATATTAAAAATTGGAAAGACTATGTAGCAAATGATTTTGAGGTAAACCTATTTGAGAAATATCCTATATTGAAAGAAACAAAACAAATGCTTTATTCTCTTGGTGCTTTATATAGCCAGATGAGCGGAAGCGGAGCTACAGTCTTTGGTTTGTTTGAGACCAAACCTGAAATAGAGAGAATAAAAGCAGACAAAGATACGTTTATACACATAGAAAAACTGAAAATATAAATTAACACAATAAAAAAACTAAATACTATGAGTGAAATAAGAAACCTTGAACCTAAACAGGTATGGGAAAATTTCGATATGCTTTGCTCAAATCCTCGTCCTTCAAAACACGAAGAAAAAGTAAGAGCTGCTATCGTAGAATATGCTAAAGCACACAACATCGATTGTACTATTGACAAGATAGGAAATGTTATCCTTAAGAAACCTGCTACTCCTGGCATGGAAAACAGAAAAGGTGTTATCCTACAAGCTCACATAGATATGGTTCCTCAAAAGAATCCAGAAGTAAATCACGACTTTGTAAAAGATCCTATCCAACCATGGATTGACGGCGAATGGGTAAGAGCTAAAGGAACTACACTAGGTGCTGACAACGGTATTGGTGCTTCTGCTGCTTTGGCTGTTATGACAGATGAAAACCTACAACACGGACCACTTGAAGCTCTTCTTACTATAGACGAAGAAACTGGTATGACAGGTGCTTTCGGTCTTGAAGCAGGCGAACTTGACGGAGATATACTTCTTAACCTTGACTCTGAAACAGAAGGTGAATTGTATGTTGGTTGTGCTGGTGGTGTTGACGCTACTATAGAACTTACATACGGAACAGAAGCTATGGACAACAACAAGAAAGCATACGCTTTAACTGTTAAAGGATACAAAGGCGGACACTCTGGTATGGATATCATACTTCAAAGAGGTAATGCAAACAAGAGTTTGTTCCGTATCCTTAAGGCTTTGGAAGAAGTAGATGTAAGACTTTGCGAAGTAGAAGGTGGCAACATGCGTAACGCTATACCAAGAGATGCACAGGCTATCGTTGCTCTTTCAGAAAGCAACTTTGCAAAAGCTCAGGAAATAGTTAACGATATTTATGCTTCTATCAAAAACGAACTTTCTGCAGTAGAACCAGAATTCTGCATCACTTTCGAGCCAGTTGCTGCTCCTGCAACTATGATGAAAGAATGTTGTTCTAAGAAAGTTATAAATACTATCTATGCTCTTCCTAACGGAGTTTACAGAATGTCTGACAGTATGAAAGACCTTGTAGAAACATCTTCAAACCTAGCTATCGTTAAGAGTGAAAATGGAGTAGTTACTATCTGTTGTCTTCTTCGTTCTTCTGTAGATTCAGAAAAGAAAGACTTGGCTATGATGATGAAGAGCGTTGTTGACCTTGCAGGTGACAAGATAACATTCACAGGCGAATATCCAGGATGGAAACCAAACATGGAATCTGCTATCCTTAAGGAAATGAGAGAACTTTACCAAAAGATGTACAACAAGGAAGCTAAAGTTATGGCTATTCACGCTGGTTTGGAATGTGGCGTAATGGGTGGATTGTACAAGAACTGGGATATGATATCATTCGGCCCAACTATTGAACACCCACACTCTCCAGACGAAAGAGTAAACATTGCTTCTGTAAAATTGTTCTGGGATTTCCTAGTAGAAACAGTTAAAAATGTTCCTCAAAAATAATAGGAATCACAATCATAAATCACAATTCCCTCTTGCTCTTTCGTGCAAGAGGGTTTTGTTGTTTTGTCTTCTATGTTTATTTGTTTTGTTCTCTCATATATCTTTTGCACAATACCAGGTAAGTGGAGACAATCGTGGCACTATAGAGTACAGACAGATAAAGACAGACAAATTCCATATAGTATATCCTCACTACTACGAAAACAATGCGCAGATACTTGCCAGAATACTTGACACCGTAGTACCTGTGATAGGCTCCAGCCTTAACACACAAGTACAGCGAGCACCTATTCTTATTCATACCCGTAGCAGTAAAAGCAATGGAATGTCTATATGGGCACCAAAACGTATGGAGTTCAGGACTACAACTCCGCCAAACACATACGCTTATCCTTATATGTGGCAACTGGCTTTGCACGAATACAGACATACAGCACAGATGTCTGCCCTTGATGCTGGCATTACAAAATCTCTTGGAAAAATATTCGGAGAACACATTTTGGGAGGAATCTCTGAAATATGGATTCCCAACTGGTTCTTTGAAGGAGATGCTGTCGTAGCAGAGACTGCTCTTGCTCCAGCAGGCAGAGGTCAAGATCCTGAATACAATATGTATTTCAAAGCACAGATACTTGACAAAGGCAGATACTCTTCCGACAAAATGATTCTTGGAAGTATGAAAGATTTTGTACCAGACCAGTATAATACAGGATATTTCCTTGTCTCTCACGCCAGGAACAAATATGGGAAAGACATCTGGGGCAAATCCTTGAACTACCTTGGGAAAAACTGGTGGAAACTCATAGAGTTTGGAAATATGGGTGAGTTGCATTTGGACTACAATACCATATTTGATGAGACTGTGGACTCTTTGGAGAAAGTATGGGTGGATCAGGATATAGAATATTTGAAAAACGAAGGTGATTCTATCATAAAACAATGGGGCAACAAAGAACAGTTTTACTGCAACTACAAAAATCCTATACAAATCAACGACTCCACTATCCTTGCCTTGAAAACGTCTATGTACAAGAGCCAGTCACTTGTAAAAATCACCAACGACAAGGAAGAACATTTGTTGTATGTTCCTTATCTTCTGCACTCCTATTTTGACTACAAAGACGGACATATTCTTTATGCCCAGTACTCCCCTTCTATCCGCTGGCAACAGGAGAGTGCTGCAGACATAATAGAGTATGATCTCAACACAAAAAAATACCGCCGCATCACATCAGAGGCAACTCTTTTCACACCTATCTTCTACCCTATGGACTCTGTCATAGGTGCCATAATGACAGATGACCTAGACAACCAGAGTCTAAGCATCATTGCTCCAAATGCAAAATATTTCAAAAACAGACATTTTGGGAAGAAGATAAAATCTGTCTATCTGAAAAATATCTCTTATGACTATACTGTCGCCTTCTCCTACCCTGCTTGGGAAAAAGAAAGTGGTGACGTGTTCATAATTGTTACCGATACAAAAGGTAAAGCCATAATGAGATATAACAGAGATAAAGAAACTTTCACTCCAGTTACAGAGTTTTCCTACGACAATATCAGATACCTTAAACTTTACGGTAACAGGCTGTATTTTGTCAAGGATATAAATGGTAAATACCAACTGCTAAGCCTAGACATCAACAACACAGCAGATGTTCAGATTCACACCAACAGCAGATACGGTATAGACAACTATTGCATCTACGACAGCACCATAGTTTCCAGCGACTACACAGCAGACGGCTTTAAGATAGTTTCAAGACCATACATTTCCAGAGCTTGGAACCTCAACAACAAAGCCAAGATTATGCCTTTTACTCAAAAAAACAGAGAACAGGAAAACTTCATACTAACTAAGGAAGTCTTGGATAATGACAAGATATTTCCAAGCACAAAATACAAGAAACACACTCATCTTTTCGATTTTCACTCTTGGGCTCCGCTATACATAAATATTCAAAGCATAGAACTTGGTCTTGGTGCTAGCGTGATGTCACAAAATCTTTTGTCTTCTTCTGTCTTGGAAGCAGGATTTATGTACAACATTCACGATAAAAACAAATTATTTGCCCACTATACCTACTCTGGTTTCTACCCTATCTTCGAGGCTACCATAAACTACAGACCAAGAAACATCAACAGAGATTTGGATTCCAACATTGTTCCTTACCTTAACTGGAACGAGATAAACTTTGAGCAGAAAATCACTTTACCTTTCACATGGGTAAACAGAAATATGTACAACAAGATCGACCTTGCTTTCTATTATACCCTTAACAACATCACAAATGCCGACCACTCCGTAAGACAAACTACATACAATTCTCTTGGATATCAGGCAACATTCACTCATCATACTGCTATGGCCCAAAACGATATGTTTCCTCGCTGGGGATTCATCGCAGATTTCAAATGGCTTAACACCCTAACATCGGATGATGCCCACATCTTTGCTTCCACAGCCAAGGTATTTTTCCCAGGCTTTGCTAGAAATCATTCTTTTGTACTTACAGCCAGCACTCAGTTCAATACTCCAGAGGTATATTATTTCCCAAATGAGATAAACTTTGTAAGAGGTGTATATGATATGTTCCCTAAGAAATTCTATGGTCTTCTGGCTTCCTATCATTTGCCTTTGTTTTATCCAGACTCTGGCGTTCCTGGCTATCTGTACATCACAAGAGTTGCTACAAGACCTTTCTACAACATAGGTTCTTATGATAAAAACATCTATTCTTCCTTTGGAACAGATCTTGAAGCTCGTATTCATATTCTAGGCATGACTGTCCCTATAGATACTGGATTCCGCATAGGTTATATTCCTGAAAAAGAAGACTGGTTTGCTAGTTTTATTTTCAACATAGATTTATAAAAATCTTTCAACAAAGACTCTCCTTTTATTTTCTTCGTCGATTTTCAACGAAGCATCGTTTTATTTTTCCTAAGACTTCGTTTCGCTACAGTAAAACGAGGTTTTATTTTTCTGCAAATCCGATTTAAAATATCTGCAAGTCCGACTTGTAATATTTGCAAGTCGGATTTGCAACCCTTGCAAATCCGATTTGCAGAACTTTACTTCTTCGTTTCACTCCACCAAAAGCAAGAAATAATCCCGTAAAACTTTGTCTTATTTCCACTATTCTTCGCTATACAGATATACTTTTTTACAATAAACGAAAATAAATAAGTCTATTTAGACCACTAATATTTACTAGCATTCCGCAACTTTTCTATTATTTTTCTCCTCGTAAATTTTTGTTTTATTCAGAGAATTACATATCTTTGCAGAAAACAAATAATTATACAATTATGAAAACAAAAATTATTTTAATTCTTTTATTA
>JAGHSX010000011.1 GCA_018065645.1 Candidatus Scybalousia scybalohippi | reverse complement strand
TCCGTATGTTATTACTTTTTTCATATATAGTATAATTTTTATCCAATAAAACTAATCTAGTTTCAATACAGAGGCATAATGTTTCTTTCTCTCACTTTCTGGAGGAATAGTCATATAATCTCTGTATTCATATTGCAAGAAAGCATCATAATCTTTTATACCATAAAATCTCTTTCCTTCAAAATCATATTCTTCTCTCTCCAGAAACCATTTCTTTGGCATACCGTATCTTTCTTTCAATGGAGCTTTGAAATAAAACTTACCTAAAGATGGGAACAACAAACAAGTCACTCTATTTTTTGAAGAGTTCGAGCTTTTCTTATGCAAAGATTTTTGACATTTCAAGACAAAAGACATAGGTATCTTTGAAAGTAGTTTAAACCACACTTTCTTAAAACCTTTCTTCTGCTCCTTTCCTACTTCTGACCAGGCTATCTTTCTCAAACAATAGCAATAGAAGTCCTGCAACATCTGAAAAGGTAAAAACTTTGGAATATCATCTAAAGGAAATATGTCTATAAATACTCCTGTCTTGCATTTTAGATGTTCTTGCCCAGAACGGATAAATTCAGTACCAGTCCTACGTAATTTTGCATAACCCCAACGATAATATTTATCAGTATCGCTATCTTGAAAGAAACAAATATCTGGATTTAATTCATGGGCAACTTTCTTAAACTTTTCATAGTCTTCTCTCAACATTGCAAGGTCTGCATCATCATCCCATGGTATGTATCCTTTGTGACGTACAGCACCAAGCATTGTACCTCCATAAAGAACATATTTTATATCGTGTTTTCTGCAAACTCTATCTAGCTCTGCTATCATATCCACTTGCAGAAGTTGCATTTTTCTCAACTCTTCGTCTGTCAGTTGTCGTACTTGCATCTATAGTAATATTTTTAAGTTGCAAAGATAAGAAAAAAGGCAAAGAAATGGAATAAAAAGTGTATATAAAGAAAAAAATCGCACAATTAAATTATGCAATTTCAACAATAAAAAACACTAAAACTATAAATAGATATATTTAAAAGAGTACCACGGGTGGGACTTGAACCCACACGAGCGCAATGCTCAAGGGATTTTAAGTCCCTCGTGTCTACCATTCCACCACCATGGCATCCTATATATAAAAAAAGAGCGGGCAACGAGACTCGGACTCGCGACCTCAACCTTGGCAAGGTTGCGCTCTACCAACTGAGCTATGCCCGCAATTTTCTTTTTCAAAGAGCCTTCGCTTTATAAAGAACTATTCTTTTTAATTTGCTTCATTCTCGCCCTCGAAAATTGACTTTGCAAAAGTACAACGTTTTTCAATAACCACCAAATTTTTTTCAAAGATTTTGCACTATTTTTTTTATATCATTCAATTTATTGAGTGCTTGTATTGGTGTAAGATTTTCTATATCAAGTTGTAATAAATCATCTTTTATTTGTTCTAAAATTGGATCATTTAATTGAATAAAACTTGTCTGAAAGGCCGTTTCTTGCGATTTTTTCTTGTTTTTTTCTGCAGCTTTACTCAATTTTTTTTGATTTTCTCCTTCATCTATGCCCAATTGTATGCTATCCGAACGAGTTTCTTCCAAAGAAACAAGCATCTCATCAGCCAACTTTAGCACTGGTTTTGGCATTCCTGCAAGCTTTGCAACATGAATACCGAAACTTTTTCCACTGCCTCCTTTGGCAATAGTTCTTATAAATATAATCTTAGAACCCACTTCTTTTACTGTAACGTGATAGTTCTTTATCCTGTCATAATGTTGTTCCATCGCAATAAGTTCATGGTAATGGGTTGCGAAAAGAACTTTTGCTCTATACTTATTGTCATGAAGATATGCTGCAATAGCCCAAGCAATAGATACCCCATCATATGTAGAAGTACCTCTACCTATTTCATCCAATAGAATAAGTGAATGAGAAGAAAGATTATTAAGAATAGACGCTGTCTCATTCATTTCTACCATAAAGGTAGATTCTCCAGAAGCAATATTATCTGAAGCACCTACTCTGGTAAATATCTTATCTACAACACCAATCTCTGCACTCTTTGCTGGAACATAAGAACCTATCTGTGCCATAAGAACAATAAGAGCTGTCTGACGAAGATAAGCACTCTTACCACTCATATTAGGTCCTGTAATAACCATAATCTGCTGAGTGGTTGTATCAAGATAAACATCATTGGCTACATATTCTTCTCCAACAGGAAGCATTTTTTCTATAACAGGATGACGTCCTTTGCTTATATGAAGAATATCTGTATCAAGTATTGTAGGTTTTGTATATCCGTTTTCCAAAGCAACCAAGGCAAAAGACAAAAGACAATCCAAACGGGAAATATCTGTAGCAACTTTCTGTAATCTTTCTATGAAAGGCATACATTGTTCTATCACCTCATGATACAATCTGGTTTCAAGAGCAGAAATATTATCCTGAGCAGTCAAGACTTTTGTCTCTATTGCTTTCAACTCTTCTGTAATATATCTTTCTGCATTGGCAAGAGTCTGCTTTCTGGTCCATTCCACAGGGACTTTATCTTTGTGTGTATTTGTTACCTCTAGATAATAACCAAAAACATTATTAAATCCTATCTTTAAAGAAGAAATTTCTGTTTTTTCTGCTTCCCTCCTACAAATATCTTCCAATATCTGCTGAGAATTGAATGCAACATTTCTATACTCGTCTAGTTCTGGATTGTATCCAGGTTTGATAGCGAAGCCTTTTGAGATATTGTTTGGTGCCTCTGGATTGATAGACTGAAGAATAAATTCTCTCAATTCCAGACAAGAGTCCAAAACAGGATACAAAGACTTTTCAGATTCACAAGATGCGATAGCATTTCGCATAGCTTCTATCTCTGTCAAGACTTCTGTAATATGAAACAACTCATTAGGCTGTATTCTATGGAAAGAAAGTCTTGAAATAAGTCTTTCCATATCGCCAACCTGTTTTATTCTTTGTTGCAATTGTTCTCTTAGATCATCATTGTAGATCAAAGAAGATACAACTCTTTGTCTTTGTTCTATGGCTTGTTTGTCTTTCAAAGGAAGTATTATCCAACGCTGCAATAGTCTTGCGCCCATATTACTCTGGGTTTTATTCAAGACATTATACAATGTTGTTTCCTTTCCAGAGGTAGAATTTACAAGCTCCAGATTGCGAATAGTAAATCTATCTAGCCAAACATAGTTATTGTTGTCTATTCGTGAGATGTTGCAAATATGAGAGAGTTCCTTATGATTGGTTTCCTGTATGTAATAAATTGCAGCACCTGCAGCTATAATAGCCAAAGGCAAATCTTCCACACCAAAACCTTTCATACTGTTAACATCAAACAAAGAAGAAAGAGTATCTTTGGCAAACTCCAAAGAAAATACCCAATCATCATAAGTCTTCGTCAATATCTTACCACCAAAAGATTCACAAAAATCTCTTTCATAATGACGTTGTACTACAACTTCCTTTGGAGAAAAATTCTGAAGAAGTTTATCCACATCTTCCTGTCTTCCCTGTGAAACAAAAAATTCTCCAGTAGTAATATCTATGAAAGCAACGCCATAGTTTTCTTTCTGCTTGTGAACAGCACACAAGAAATTGTTTTCACCTCCCTGCTCGTTGCCTGTTCCGTATGAGATACCAGGAGTAACAATCTCTGTAATATCTCTCTTTACTATGCCTTTGACAGTTTTCGGATCTTCCATCTGCTCACAGATAGCTACACGTCTGCCGGCTTTGATAAACTTTGGAAGATATGTTTCCAAAGCATGATATGGAAATCCTGCCAAATGGTCCTGTCCTGCACCACTTCTGTGTGTTAAGACTATATCCAATATCTTTGAAGTTGCAATAGCATCTTCTCCAAATGTTTCATAAAAGTCACCAACACGATAAAGCAATATTGTATCTGGATACTTTGCTTTTATCTCATTGTATTGCTTCATCAAAGGGGTTACAGAATCTTTTGCCATAGTATTTTTGTATTATAATATTGTAATCTCAAGTATTTCCATCATAGGAGATGGTTCTACCAAAGCATCTTCTGCTTTTGCTGGTATCATCATTATTTCTCCTGCACTTAGAGGAATACGATGTCCCATAGAAGTCACAAAGCCTTTACCTGCAACACAGAAATACAGATAAAATGTATCAGCATTGGACAAATCCTTCTTTAAAGCCTTGGTCAAAGGCATAACATTGGTAACGAAGTAAGGACATTGTACAAGGTTGGTAGTTTCATTTAGATGATAGTGATAATGACCTTTAGCTGTTCCTTCTTGCTTAGACAAATCCAAAACCTCCAAACCTTGTTCCAGATGCAGTTGTCTAGGATTTCCATTATCATCTACTCTATCCCAATCATAAAGACGGAATGTTGCATCGCTGCTCTGCTGTATTTCTGCCAATAAAACACCTTTGCCTATAGCGTGCATCTTTCCTGCTGGAATAAAGTATAAATCACCTTGTTCTGCCTTGTCATAGTGCATAACATCTACAAAGGTTTTGTTTCTCAAACGATTTATAACATCAGCTTTTGTTTCTTTCTGTGTAAATCCAGCGTAAATTTTTGCATCTTCATCTGCTTGCAACACATACCACATCTCTGTCTTACCATTTGCTTGTCCCATATGATGAGAAGCATAATGATCATCTGGATGTACCTGCGCAGAAAGATTGTCGTGTGCATCTATGATTTTTATCAATAATGGAAACTCTGTTGAGAATCTGTCAAAATTTGCTTCTCCCAAAAGTTCATCATTGTACATTTCTATCACTTCTGGCAAAGTACATTCTGCCAAGAAACCATTCTCCACCACAGTTTCATCTCCCTCTATAGCAGACAAAACCCACAACTCTCCACATCTTGCCAATGGAGAATAATCTATTCCTACAATATCTTTTATCTTGTTTCCTCCCCAAATCTTATCTTTGAATAGGGGCATAAATTTCAAAGGATATAATCCACGCTCTTCCATAGTCTAAATTATTTTTTGCAAAGTTACGATTTTAATACCTTTTTTCAAAATGAATATTCTTTTTTCCTCTTTTACCTCTTTCTTATTACAAAACAAAAGAGCGTGTCTTTGTGACACGCTCTTTACATCATTACCCCCCCTTTTTTATTCCTTAACAATCTTCTTGGTATGATTTCCTTCCGAAGTTCTTATAGAAACAAGATATGTTCCTTTCTCTAAATCCGATATTGGAATAGTAACTTTCTTGCCTTTTACTTTCAAACTCTTTTGAGATATTCCAAGTATATTCTTTATCTCTATACTTTCCAACTCTGTTGCGCTCTCAATAGTTATCTTATCTTTTGCTGGGTTAGGAAATATGTTTATTTGTTTTTCTCTTTCCTGTATTTCATTCAAAGCAGTATTCTGTGCATTCCATGTAGCCCAGTCAAATGCTGTGTCTATCTTTGG
>JAGHSX010000019.1 GCA_018065645.1 Candidatus Scybalousia scybalohippi | reverse complement strand
TTATTAACTAACAATTAACACAGATGAAAAACAGATGGTTTTTTGCACTGATGGCTTTATTACTAAGTTTCAGTGGTGTTGCGCAGAATAGTTATGTAATTCCAGTATGTAGTGAGGATTTGACTATCAACTACATGCCTTTCCGTGCGAATTATATCTATTCAGCAGCGCAATCAATTTATCTCCAATCTGATATTGCAATATCAGGTGAGATAACTTCTATCAGTTATAAGTCTACAACTCCTGCTGTCACTAGAACAGTGGAGGTTTACTTAGCAGAAACTGACCTTTCAACATTCAGTTCAACTTCTGCTTTGTTGGCTCCTGAGGAATTTACACAGGTGTTTAGTGGAACTATAACTACAGCCGAGAACGGTTGGTTTACAATTACATTTGATACTCCATTTGAGTATTCAAATGAACACAACCTTGTTGTAGGTTTTAGAGACATGACTGGCTCAAGTGTCACTTCTTATCCAAACTTTGCTGCATCACAACGTGAAGGTGGCAGAAGTTACTATAAGAACTCAACAAGTAGAGCCTATGACCTTAATGAGTCTGGTTTAGGCTCATCAGGTAAAGTGCCTTATATCAAACTAGGCATTACATCTACTGAATCTTATTGTGCAGCAGTTGATGTTGCTAGTTGTTCTTCTTTGGAATCTACTAGCATCACAATGACTTGGGATGCCGTAGGTGGTGCAACAGGTTATGTCGCAGAATGCAAACTTCCTTCAGAAACTTGGGATAATGCTATCTCATTGACTACTTCTAACACTACGGTTACTTTTACAGGACTTGATGCAAACACAATATATGATGTTAGAGTGCAAAATGCTTGTGGCTCTTCTTGGTTCACAACTACATGTCGTACAGCCTGTGGTGCTATTTCAGAACTTCCTTGGACAGATGGTTTTGAAACTTATGGAACTAGTGGACTTCAACCTCTTACATGTTGGAATCCATTGCAGACATATGTTGCAAGCAATGGCACATTCCCTGGTGCATATTGTGGATATTCTCAAGCTTGTCACTCTGGACAAAACTCTATGGAGTTCAAGGGTAGTAACATTCTTATAGGTCTTCCAAACTTTGAAGAGTCTATAGAAAATCTTAGACTTACTTTCTACGCTAATACTACCTCTAGTTCTGCAACTAGCACAAGCCTTGGTGTAATGGAAGTAGGTGTCCTTACAGATCCATTAGATGCTTCTTCTTTTGTAGTGCTAGATACTGTAACAGGTGAGGCCTTCTCAAGAAATGGTTCTAACCTAGTTGGACCATACGATTTTGATGATTTCTCTGGCGCAGAGTATGCAAATGCTCAAATAGCAATTCGTTATACAAATTCTAACACAGGAACATCTTGGAATCTTGATGACTTTACTGTAACTTTGATTCCTTCTTGTGTTGCTCCTAATACTCCAACAATCGCAGATATTACATCTACTACAGCTGTTGTAAACTGGACAGATGATAATTCTTCTCACAATGCTTGGAAACTTTACTACAAACCAGTAAATGATGCAGCATATACAGAAGTGTCAGTGACAGGTGCAACAACTTGGACATTGGAAAACCTTGTTCCACACACACAATATAATGTGTATTTGATGTCTGATTGTGGCGATGAAGTAAATCTTGATGCTACATCTGTAGTAACATTCACTACTGCTTGCGGTGATATTACAGAGTTGCCATACCTTCTAGACTTTAATACAGCAGATGGTACAGATTGTTTCGAGACTCCACTTCATTCAACATATACAACAAGAACATTCCCATTGGTAACAATGACTTCTTCTATTGCACACAACAACTCAGCAGGTGCAATGGAGTTCTTGGGTGGAAATCTTGTTACAGCATTACCTCCAACAGCAGAAGATATTACATCTCTAAGAGTAAAATTGTTTGCAAGATGTAACTCTTCTTCTCAAGCAAATGCAGGAACAATAGAAATAGGTTATCTAACAGACGTAGCAGATTATACTACATTTGTTACATTGGATACACTACCATATATGGGTCAAAATCGTTATGATATGTTTATGTATTCATTTGCTGCTGCTGAAGTTGGTTCAAGAATGGCTATACGCTATACTTCTTCTTACACAACTACTTCTTGGTACTTTGATGATATTGAGATAGATTATATCCCATCTTGTCCTGGTCCAAACTATACAAGTCTTACAGCTAGTGTTTCTTATGACAATGAATACTATGCAGATTTAACTTGGACAGATGTATCTAACAATGCTTGGAGAGTTTACTATAAGGAAACAGCAGATACAGCTTATGAAAACTATGTAGATGTTACATTGCCAAGTGCAAGCATAGCTGTTGACCCAACATCAACATATTCATTCTATGTAGTAGCACTTTGTGGAACAGAAGAAAGTGTTGACGCTACTGTTGAACGTACAGTTTCTGTCCCTGGCCTTCCAGTGGATACCGTACCTTTTGTTGAAGATTTTGAATCTCCAGAAGATGTTAATACATTCTCTATGACAAGCCAAGCACCAGCAAATGCATGGATTATAGGTAATGCTACATTCAATCCAGGTGAAGATGGCGCAGAAAGTGGATATTCAATGTATGTATCAAATGACGGACAGTCATTTGCTGCTTCAACTGCAGAATATTCATCATATTCTTCACAGACTACATTGGCTACAATGGTAGTTGCTTTCCCAGATGAAGCACAGGAATATCACTTATCATTCGATTATAAAGTTGGTGGTAAGTATATGTATAGTACATGCTACGAAGGTATGAAGGTTTATCTTGTAGATGGTACAGCAGAAGTTAATGGTACTGTTCCAGAACCACGTGTAACTCTATTGGATTGGCAACATGATATCAATGATTGGACTCATTTTGATGTTGTATTGGATGATGTTGCAGGTACAACAAAACAAATAGTATTTGCATACAAGACTTATTATTATGATTACTATCATGGTACTACTCCAGCCGCAGTGGACAATGTTTCTATCTATGGTAACGTATGTGCTAGAGCTACAAATGTTGCTGCTTCATCTTTGGAATCAGATGCAATAACAGTAACATGGCAAGAAAATGGTACAGCTACTTCTTGGAATGTTTACTACAAAGAAAATGGTTCTAGTGATGCATACGATATGACAACAGCAACTGGTACTGCTCAAGCTTACATTTCAGGTCTTCAACCAAATACTTCTTATGATGTATATGTAGAAGCAATCTGTTCTAATGGTTCTTTGGCTGCTGCTTCAGATGTTGCTACATTGAAAACAGCATGTGGAGCTATTGCAGATCTACCTTGGACAGAAGATTTTGAAACATATACAGGTAGCAATGTTACTAAACCTATAGATTGTTGGACAAGTGTTGTTTCATACACAGCTAGCAATGGTACATTCCCTGGTGTATATTGTGGATATGCAGAAGCTGCTCATTCTGGTCAAAATTCTGTAGAAATAAAGGGCGGAACTGGCTTACTTGCACTTCCAACATTTGAGGAATCTGTAGAAAACCTAAGACTTACATTCTTTGCTAATACTACAGCAGGTTCTGAATCTGCAGCAGGAGTAATGGAAGTAGGTGTTATCACAGACTTGTCTGACCCTACATCATTTGTAACTCTTGACACAGTAAGAGGTGAAGCATTTAACAGAAACGGTGCTAACCTTGTTGGTCCATACGATTTCAACGGCTTTACTGGTGCTCAATATATGGATGCACGTTTAGCTTTGCGCTATACAAATAGTAGTACAGGTGTTTCTTGGAATCTTGATGACTTTACAGTTACAATTATCCCTGCATGTCCTGCTCCTTCTAGCTCAAGTGTTGCAATATCTGATATTACAGCAGAATCAGCAACTATCTCTTGGGAAGATGAAGACGAATCTCATAGTGCATGGACTGTTTACTATAGAGCAGAAAATGAAGAAGACTGGTCAGATATCTCTGCATCATCAACTTCTGTAGAACTAGTTGGTTTGACAGAAAATACAAAATACTTCATCTATATAATGACAGATTGTGGCGATGATGACAATATCGACAGAACAGAAACAAAACAATTCAAAACTACATCTATCCCTGTAGATGTTCCATACGAAGAAACATTTGAATCCCCAGAAGATGTTCACGCATTTGTTATGACTAACCAGCATGCAACAAACACATGGGTTATAGGTAACGCAACATTCAATCCTGGAGAGGAAGAAGCAACAGAAGGTTACTCAATGTATGTATCCAACAACAATGGAGAATCATTCACATCTTCATCAGCTCCTTCTTATGATTACCAGCACTCTTTGGCTACAATTACTGTAGAATTCCCAGAAGATGAATTAGAATATCATATAGGATTTGACTTCAAAGTTGGTGGTAAATATATGTACAGCTCACTTTATGAAGGATTGAAAGTTTATATGGTTGACGGTGACGCTGTAGTAGATGGTTCAATTCCAGAACCTCGAGTAACAGTTATGGACTGGCAGCACGACATAAATAATTGGACACACTTTGACGCAATGCTTGAGGGTGTTGCAGGTACAACAAAACAATTCGTTTTTGCATATAAAGTTTATGCTTCATATTACCACAACGATATGCCAGCTGCTGTAGATAACGTTTCTATCTATGGAAAGACTTGTGCTCAACCATCAAATGTAACTGTTAGTGATGTTACATCAACAGAGGCTACAGTATCTTGGACAGAAAACGGCGATGCTACATCATGGACTGTTTTCTACAAGGGCGCAGCTGATACAGAGTGGAACGAAGTTCCTGCACAGGACACAACTGCTACAATATCTATAAACCCAAGCACAACATATACTGTAAAGGTTATTGCTAACTGTGGTTCTAGTGAATCTGCTTACTCAGATCCAGTTATATTCCGTTCAGCATGTGATGTAGTTACAGAACTTCCTTACATTATGACATTCGAAGATGAGTATGGTTCAGACTGTATGGAAAGTGCATTGACATCTACTTACACTTCAGATGGTAGAGTATTCCCATTGACTACATTGGCTTCTTCTATAGCACGCAATGGTTCTGCTGGTGCAATGGAATTTATGAGTGGTAACATAGTTACTGCATTCCCAGCAACACAGGAAGATATTACTTCTTTAAGAATGAAACTATATGCAAGATGTGGTTCTTACTCAGAAACTTATGCAGGTTTGATGGAAATTGGTTATATAACAGATGTTAATGATCAAACTTCATTCGTAGCAATGGATACTATTCCATATATGGGACAGAATCGTTACGATATGTTTGTATATAACTTTGCTACTGCAGAATCTGGCTCAAGAATAGCTATACGTTACACTTCATCATCTACTACTACATCTTGGTATTTTGATGATGTAACTATAGAACTTATCCCATCATGTCCAGGTCCAGACTACACAAGCCTTACAGCAAGCGTATCTTATGACAATGCATATACAGCAGAATTGTCATGGACAGACGCTATTAACTCTGCATGGAGAGTTTACTACAAACAATCTACAGATTCTACATATGAAAACTATGTAGATGTTGCAGAAACAAACGCATCTATTTCTGTTAACCCTTCATCAACATATTCATTCTACGTTGTTGCTCTTTGTGGCCAGACAGAAAGTGTTGATGCTACAATGGAACGTACAGTTTCAGTTCCAGGTCTTCCATTGGAATCTCTTCCATACGAGCAAGATTTTGAAACTTCAGAAACTATTACAGAGTTCACAATTACAGGTTCAGGTGTAAACCAATGGGCAATAGGTGACAATGTATTCTATTCAGAAGAAGGTGCAGAAACAGGTCATTCTCTATATATCTCAAATGACAATGGTGTAACAAATGCTTACACAAACAACAATACTTCTATATCTTATGCAACAATCATTGTTCCATTTAATGAACAAATGGAATATCACGTTTCCTTTGATTACAAGTGCGTAGCAGAATCATCTACATATGACTATATGAGAGTATTTATGCTTAACGCAGATGAAGATCTTTCTACAAGCTCAGTACCATCAGATTCAAAGGCTGTATCTCCAAGATTGAGTCAAATAAGCAACTGGACACACTATGATTATATGTTGACAGGTGTTACTCCTGGTTCTTTGAAGAAGATAGTATTTGCATGGAGAAATGATGGTTCACTAGGAACTAACCCTCCTGCAGCTATAGACAATATCAATATCTATGGAAATACATGTGCTAAGGTTACAAACGTAGCTCTTGTATCTGCAGAATCTGATGCTATGACAGTAACATGGCATGAAAACGGTACAGCTACATCATGGAATGCTTACTACAAAGAGCATGGAACATCTGATGATTATATAATGGTACAGGCTCCAGACCAAAACCAAGCTACATTTACAGACCTTCAGCCAAATACATCATACGATGTATATGTAGAAGCAGTTTGTGAAGATGGTTCAATAGCTCTTCCTTCAGATGTTGTTTCATTGAAAACAGCATGTGGTGCTATCACTACACTTCCATGGTTTGATGATTTTGAATCATACACAGGTAGCAACACTGCTAAACCTATAGAATGCTGGACAAACATTGTTTCATACTCAGCATCTAATGGTACATTCCCAGCAGTATATTGTGGATATGCACAAGCTGCACACTCTGGCGTAAACTCTGTAGAATTCAAGGGAGGAAATAATCTTGTTGCTCTTCCTGCATTTGCAGAACCAATAGAAAACCTAAGACTAACATTCTACGCTAACACATCAGCATCTACAGAAGCTGCTGCTGGTACATTTGAGGTAGGTATTATCTCAGACATGTCTGATGCTTCATCATTCATAGTTCTTGATACAGTAACAGGAGTAGCATTATCAAGAAATGGTGCAAACCTAGTAGGTCCATTTGATTTCAACGGAATGGAAACAATACCAGCAGGTTCATTGATAGCATTGAGATTTACAAATACTAGTACAGGAGTTTCTTGGAACCTTGACGACTTTACAGTAACATTGATTCCATCTTGTGCTGCACCTAACACTCCAGCAGTTACAGATATTACTTCTACATCTGCAACTGTAAACTGGACAGATGACAACACAGAACACAATGCATGGAAACTTTACTACAAAGCAACTTCTGACGCACAATACACAGAAGTCTCTGTACAAGGTACAACATCTTGGACTCTACAAAACCTAACACCATCTACTCAGTATAGCGTATATCTAATGAGTGATTGTGGAGAAGAACCAAACCTTGAAACAACTGCTACAGTTACATTCTCTACAACTTGTGGTGTAGTTGCTGAATTCCCATACACAGAAGGATTTGACAATGGCGACTTAGGTTGTTGGACAACAGAAGCACTTGTAGGTTCAACAGCATGGGTATGTGACAATACTGTTCACAGTTCTGGTACACACTCTGCATACTTTACTTATGTAAATAATGCATCAGCAAGATTGATATCTCCAGAATTTGATATGACATCATTGGAATATCCTACATTGTCATACGCTTACTATGTAAGAAATTACACTGGTAGCGCAGACTCTTTGGGAGTTTACTACAGAACTTCTGTAAATGATGAATGGACATTTATCGCAGGACATGGTGACCCAATGACTGGTTTCTTGACAGATACTGTATCTCTTCCAAACCCATCAGCAACATACCAAGTTATGTTCCTTGGTTTAGGACGTAATGCTTATGGTACATTTGTTGATAACATTACAGTATTTGAAGGTGAAGCTCAACAACCATGTACACCTACATCATCTACAATTTCTGCTTCAATCTGCGCAGGTGAAACTTACACATTCAACGGTCAAACACTTACAACAGCAGGCACATACACAGCTACATTGGTAAATGCAGCAGGATGTGACTCAACAGTAACATTGACATTGACAGTAAATGCAGCTTCAGCATCTTCTATCGAAGCTACAATCTGCGCTGGCGAAACTTACACATTCAACGGTCAACCACTTACAGCAGCAGGAACATACACAGCAACATTACAAAATGTTAACGGCTGTGACTCTGTAGTAACATTGACATTGACAGTAAATGCAGCTTCAACATCTTCTATCGAGGCTACAATTTGTGAAGGCGAAACTTACACATTCAACGGTCA
>JAGHSX010000071.1 GCA_018065645.1 Candidatus Scybalousia scybalohippi | reverse complement strand
AAAAAAAGATAAAATAAAAAAACAATTTTAATTAACTTAATTTATTAACAAAAAAGGTGAAAAAATGAAAAAATTTTTCAGTTTAGTTCTGATGACCTTGATACTTGGTCTCAGTGCGTTCGCACAGTCAGACTACGCCTACACTGCAGAAATCACGATAGGTGACCCTTCTAGTACTATTACTAGCAGTAGTATCCCTGTCAATGATTACTACAAATACAGTGCTAGCCGTTCTCTGTATTTCCCTGGCGAATTGCAGGTAACTGGCGATATTACGGATATTTCGTACTATTTCGCCTATTCAACAGCAACCCGGTCTATGGCATTGTCTATATATATGGGTATTGTTGATAGAACATCATTTAGTGGTGCTGCGGACTTTGTGCCTATGGACTCCTTGACACTTGTATGGAGTGGCAATAAGTCTTTCCAGCCAAACTCTTGGAACACTATCACATTGGACACACCATTCAGTTATGATGGTACAGGTTCTTTAGTGATAGCAGTTTTGAATACTACTGGCGCTTATGATGGTAGTGGTAGAATATTCAAGATGACACCAGCTGCTTCAGCAACTAGAGCAACTGCACACTATCAGGACGCAACATCAGCTCCAGCAAATGTGGCAACAGCTTTCGGTTCTTCAGCTACATCTACATCATCTCCAATCCTGAAGGTGACATTTGGTAGTGACCAACCTTTCTGTGCTGCTCCATCATTTGACATCAGCGAAGTAACTTCAGAATCTTTTGACATCACAATTACTGATGAAGATGCTAGCTCTTACCTTGTAAGATACAAATCAGATGCAGACGAAGATTGGATGGAAATGCCATTGAATGACATTACAGCTACAATCTCAGATTTGACATCAAACACATTGTACACAGTAGGAATTGCAAAATTGTGTGACAATGGAGAATACACTCCATACGCAACACAGACAGTAAGAACTGCTTGTGTTACTATGAATGTTCCTTACGAAGAAGGTTTTGAATCATACGCAACAGCTGCAATACCTACTTGCTACGATGCACACTATGGTGTTTCAGGATATCCTCAAGTATATTCTAGCTATGCTCACGGTGGTTCAAAATGTATCAACTTCCACTCTGTAGCAGATCCTAACACTTCATCTACACTTATCCTTCCTCAATTTGAAGAAGATATCAACACTCTAAGAGTTAAATACTGGACAAGAAGAGAAGGCGCTTCTTCTGGTAGATTGGAAATAGGTGTTATTTCAGATCCTACAGATTTGAGTACATTTATCGTTGTTGACTCTGTAAGTGCAGAAAATACAGATAATAACTATGCTGGCTATATCACATCATTTGATGGTCTAGAAGTAGATGACCCATCAGCATATCGTATTGCTTTCCGTTATGTTGCTTCAAGAAGTACTGCTTGGTACTGGTATCTTGATGATGTAGCAGTAGAAGAAATTCCTGACTGTGCAGAACCAACTAGTTTGGCTGTTGCAGATATTCAAACAAACTCTGCAGAACTTTCTTGGGCAGGAAGCGAAGATAATTCATACACTGTTTACTACAAACCTACAAACTCTCAAGAAGCTTATGAAGAAATCTCAGGTGTAAACTCTCCATACCTTCTAGAAGACCTAGAAGCAAATACAGCATACACATGGTATGTTGCAGCAGAATGTGCTGACGAACCTGTTGCTTCTCTTTCAACTTCACAGTTCCGTACTGCTTGCGCTCTTATAGAAGAGTTGCCTGTAGTATTTGATATGGAAGAAGTCGGCGGAGAATCAAACCCTGTTCCAGTATGCTGGATAAGAGGTAATGGTAGTACAACTTATCCTTACTCATACAGCTATTCTACTTATGCTATTTCAGGCTCAAGATCGTTGTATTTCTATTATAAGAACACAATAGCATTACCTGCTATCAACCTTGACGTACATCCTATCAATACTCTTCAAGTAACATTGAAGACAAGATATTCTTCACAATACAACTTCTCAGTAGGTGTTATGACAGACCCTACAGATACTAATACATTTGAACCAGTTTCTACATTTGCATTTGGCGGTAGCGTGGATTCAGTAACAGTTTCTTTGGCTGGATACGAAGGTGAAGGAACTTATATTGCTTTCCGTAATGAACCTACAGGTACAAATACTTATACATCCGCATACGTTGATGACGTAGTTGTAGAAGAAATTCCAGACTGTGGTCCTGTAAATGGTCTTGCAGTAGAAAACGCTACAGCAGAATCTGTAACATTATCATGGATAGACGAAGACAAAGAATATGATGTTTACATGAGAGCATCAGAAGAAGACGAGTATGAACTTGTTGCTTCTTCTGCAACAACTCCTGCAGAAATATCTTCTTTGGAAGAATTGACTACATACCAATTCATGCTTATGCCTACATGTTCAGACGAAGAAACATTAGCAAGAACTATCACTGCTACTACTACAATGATTCCAGTAGAACTTCCATACGAAACAGACTTTGAAGAAGGTTCTGACGTAGCATGGCAGTTAGACAATGGAGCTGCTACAAACACATGGCATATAGCTCAACCAACAGAATGGACAAGCAATGCTATGTTTGCTGGTCAAACAGAAACATCTGCTGCTTATTCAACATCATCTCCTTCAGTTGTAACAGCAACTAAGGTATTTGATGCAGGTGATTTTGAACAAATACATGTAGATTTTGATGTAAAAGTTGGTGGTGAAAGTTCTTATGACTACTTGAAAGTATTCCTTGCTCCAGCATCAGAATCATATCCATCATCAAGCACAACTTCATATCCTACATATAGCACAAAAGACTATACAACAAACGCTATGAGATTTGACCAAAATGCTGAATATCCATACATAATGAACCTAACAAGTGGTTCTACTGTTCATATATCAAGAGATATGGTAAACCCTAATGTAGGTGGTTTGGTTAAACTTGTATTTATGTGGAAAAATGACAACTCTTCTGGTACAAATCCTGCTGTTATATTGGATAACATATCTGTTTCAGGTGTTGTATGTCCTACTCCTGTAAATGTTACTGCTAGCAATATAGAACAAACATCAGCTACAATTTCTTGGACAGGTGATGCAGAAAGCTATACTGTTTACTACAAATCAGCTCTTGCTACAGAATGGTTAGAAATTGAAACAACCGACACAACAGCAGACCTTGTAGATTTGAATCACACTACAACATACGCTGTAAAAGTTATTGCTAATTGTGGTGGTGAAGACTTGTCAAACGAATCTGTTACTATTTCATTCACTACAGCTTGTGGTATTATAGACCAAGTTCCTATGATGTTTGATATGGAAACAACAAATGGTGCTTCTTCAAACGCTATTCCAGTATGTTGGACAAGAGGTAATGGAAGTACAACATATCCATACATATCTACATCTTATGCTATCTCTGGTACACATTCTCTATATTTCGAAACATCTAGTACATCTAGAAATACAATAGCATTGCCACAGATAGACGTAGAAGCTCTTCCTATCAATACTCTACAATTGACAGCAAACACAACTTATACTACTCAACACAAGTTGTCAGTAGGTGTTATGACTGACCCTACAGATACTACAACATTCGTAGAAGTTGCTTCACAATTGTTTGGTGGTGATATTCATTCTATCACAGTTCCATTCTCAAACTATGAAGGTGAAGGTACATACATCGCTTTGCGTGCTGACTACAATACTGATTCTTATGCTTATGTATATCTTGATGACGTAGTTCTTGAAGCTATTCCTGACTGTGGACCTATCGTAGGTCTTGCAGTAGCAGATGTAACAGACGCTACAGTTACATTGGAATGGGAAGATGAAAGAGAATTTGACGTTTACTACAGAGTAGCTGGAGAAGAAGATTGGACATCAGCTCTTTCTTCAGTAGAAACTCCTGCAGAAGTTACAGATTTGGAAGCAAACACTGCTTATGAATTCAAACTTATGCCTACATGTACAGAAGATGAATACTACGCAAGAACTATCGTAGCTACTACATCTATGGTAGCAGTAGATCTTCCATACATGACAGACTTCTCAGAAGAAGCAGACAGAGATTGGAAAATAGACGCTCCTAATGCAACTAACCATTGGGTTATGGGTGCTCCAACTAACTATGCAGACCTAGAAGGTGCATTGTTTGTAACAAACGATGGTACAACTGCTGGTTATAGTATGTCAAATACTTGCGTTGTTACAGCACAAAAGACATTCAACCTAGGTGAAGAAGAAACTGTACACATCGAATTTGATGCTATCGTTGGTGGTGAATCTTCATATGACTACTTGAAAGTATTCTTTGCTCCTGCATCAGTAGATTACTCTTCTACACCAACTTCAAACTCTGTTTCATGGTCTGGTTATTCAGATGCAACAAATGCATTGAGTTTTGCAGATTATTTGGCACAGACTGGTTCATCTTTATATCCAGCTAAATTGAACTTGACAAATGGTAACACTATTCACGTTATGGCTAGCGTTCCTAACCCAGCTCCTAACGGTGTAGGTAATCTTGTATTTATGTGGAGAAATGATGGTAGCGGTGGAGTTCAACCAGGTGCTATCATAACTAACGTAGTTGTTGGTGACCTTCCATGTGG
This sequence comes from Candidatus Scybalousia scybalohippi, assembly GCA_018065645.1. Classification (GTDB taxonomy): domain Bacteria; phylum Bacteroidota; class Bacteroidia; order Bacteroidales; family P3; genus Scybalousia_A; species Scybalousia_A scybalohippi. The sequence goes on along the minus strand of JAGHSX010000071.1, from coordinate 2,025 downwards.
TACACCTTCTGCAACAGTATCAGATCTTACATCAACTTCTGCTACTGTAAACATTCAAGGTGAAGCAGGAAACTACATCCTTAAGTACAAAGCTGCAACAGATGAAGAATGGACAGAAGAAAGTGTTAGTGGAGATTCATACGAATTGTCAGATTTGACTGCAAATACATTGTATCAAGTACAAGTTGCTTCAGATTGTGAAGACGTTTCTCCATTCTATTCATTTACATTCAGAACTCTTTGTGATATTATTCTTACAGAAGACCTTCCATATACAGAAGATTTTGAATCATACGCTGCAACATCTGGAACACTTCCTAGCTGTTGGACATTGGCTGGTTCTACAGATACTTATGTATATTCTTCATACCCTCACTCTGGTTCAAGAGCATTGAGATTCTACGGCGAAAGCACAATGGCTCTTCCTCCAACAGAAGCAAACATTACAGAACTTGCACTTACATTCTATGTAAGACCTGAAAGTATATCATACTCTGGTACATTGTATGTTGGTTATATGACAAATCCTTCAGATATGAGTACATTCGTTTCTGTACAAGCATTTGACCGTACAGATTTCGCAAGTGCTAACTATGAAGAAAAGACAGTATTGTTCTCTGATGTTGAACTTGAAGACGCTGACAATGCTATCGTAGCATTCAAGTATGTTCCTCAAGCATCTTATACTAACTGGTACTTCTTTGTTGATGATGTAATACTAGGTATGCCACCTGCATGTATGAAACCTCAAGCATTGTCAACTGTTGATGTTACAACTACAACAGCAACTCTTGCTTGGCAAGGACCAGCAGATGCAACATATACTTTGACTTATCAAACAGAAGGTGAAGACGAAGTTGTTCTTACAGGCGTAGCTCTAGAAGATGGTCAATACACTATCACAGACCTACAAGCTGCTACAACTTACACTTGGACAGTAGCAACAGAATGTGAAGATGGTACAGTTTCAGCTACAACAGAAACTGGTACATTTACAACATTGTGTACTGCATTCACAGAATTCCCTTACGTTATGAACTTTGACAATGGTGTACCTTGTTGGACATCACAACTAGTTTCTGGTTCTACTCATTGGGGCCTATCTACAAGCCAAAGTGTCAGCGGTGCAAAATCAGCATACTTCACATACGATCCATCATCATCAGCAAGATTGATTTCTCCAGTATTTGATATTACATCATTACAAAATCCAACATTGGCTTATGCATACTTTACTAATCCATGGTATGGTGTTGCAGACTCAATCGATGTTTACTACAGAACATCTGCAGACGATGAATGGGTATTCCTAGCAGGATACAGCGATGGTACAATGACAGATTTCGCATTTGATACAATCGCTCTTCCAAATGCTTCAGCAGAATATCAAGTTATGTTCTTAGGTGTAGGAATGGATGGAAATGGTGTATATCTTGACGATGTAACAATCTTTGACGGTGAAGATTCAGGAGACCAACCATGTACACCAACAACATCAACACTTGCTGCTACAATCTGTGAAGGTGAAACATACACATTCAACGGTCAAACACTTACAACAGCAGGCTCATATACTGCAACATATACAAATGCAGCAGGATGTGACTCAACAGTAACATTGACACTAGCAGTAAACCCAGTTTACAACGATACAGTTTCACAAAATATCATTGAAGGAAACTCATACACATTTAATGGTCAAACACTTACAACAGCAGGCACATACACAGCAAACCTACAAACAATCAATGGCTGTGACTCTGTAGTAACATTGACATTGACAGTTTCAAGTGCAACAGATCCATGTACACCTACATCATCTACAGTTGAAGCTACAATCTGTGAAGGTGAAACATACACATTCAATGGTCAAACATTGAATGCAGCAGGAACATACACAGCAACATTAGTAAATGCAGCAGGATGTGACTCTGTAGTAACATTGACATTGACAGTAAATGCAGCTTCAACATCTTCTATCGAGGCTACAATTTGTGAAGGCGAAACTTACACATTCAACGGTCA
>JAGHSX010000152.1 GCA_018065645.1 Candidatus Scybalousia scybalohippi | reverse complement strand
TCATCGAATCCGTTACCATTTCCGAATCCTCCACCATTACCTACACCGATTGGAATAGATACTGGCAGAGTTCCTGCGTTTGAATTTAACATAGTATTTTTCCTCCTTAATTTATTTCTATGAGCTGCGCACTCTCATATTCACTTGATAAACATCGGATTAGGCTGTTGTCCTACAGTCTTGCAGGTATTCTTATACAGCTCTATAAGTCCGTTGTGATCTCTGCGGTTAAGGCAGTCATACACGCTCTGTATGGTCTGATTGCTCATTGCCTGATTATTCTGCCTTATCTGATTTAGTATTTGTCTGTAGTCAATCATTCTGCCTTCTCCTTTGCTGTGGTCTTTGGTAATTTGTTCAATTTATTCTCAAGCTGATTGATGCGTTCTAAAATCGGCTCTAATAAATCTGCTCTTGGGTCAAAAGGCTGTTCCGCAGGTGTCTCTGCTGTTGGGATCACCGCCTTATATACTGTAGACACTATCTGTCCATTTGGACTCCACTCACGCATCTGTATTTCTGACCTGTCATTCTTTGCGAAGATAGCAGGACTGCCATTCATCGGTACATCATTAGCAGTGATCTCATTAAAATCATTTACATACCGCCCTGCGATGCCTGCTGCCTGTTGAAAATTACTCTGTGGCTGTGGATAACTCATAGGCTGTGCCTGCATATTGTTCCCATTGCCAGATATGTAAGGGTTCGAGAATAGATATGGATTTATGTATGGCTGCATTTTTTCCCTCGCTTTCCAGAAACATCAAAATGACTTCCTTTTCTTTGATTGAGTTTTCAATGTTGGTTTTCATAAGAAAATTATGCAATAAAAAAAGAGGGCTAACCTTTCGATTAACCCTCTAAAAACTTGATAAAAACTATCAATGCGTGTCCATATACAATTCCTGCGCAGAAAACTTCCTCGGCGGTAATATTGGAGAGTATTTCTGTACAGAATCGTACTTGATTTTTAATTTTGTGATAATTCTATCCACACTCGCAAGCGACATTCCCAGCTTGTCTGCCTGCTGCAGCCTCGACCAACCTGCGACTCGTGTCCTGATTATCATTTCTTCATCCTTGGAGAGCGATGCAAGCTCGATGAACTCCTCAAGGATTATTTTATTCCATAAGACTTGATGTGCCATTATTCCTCCAACAACTTTGACCATGTCACAGGTCCTACGATACCATCAACAGTGATGTTGCGCTCTGATTGAAATGCCTGCACCGCTTCAAAAGTTCTGATGCCAAATATTCCATCTATGACAAGCGTGTAACCTCTATATGTCAGGAATGACTGTAAGTTTCTGACAGCCTCGCTTCTGTCTCCTCTGCGCAGAGTAGGCATATAGCCTTTATCGAACTGCGTGAGATTATATTTTGTGACACACGCACACAGAGTGTTGACGTATGCGCTAGATGTTGCATAGCCGTCATTTTTCAGAAATGTCGCATATGTCTTATAATCTGTCGCCTGCTTTAAATTGGAATAACGTGCAGAGCTGATGAAATCATAGTAGCCTTTGACTCCTGCCTCCATACTTTCATAGACTCTGAAATTGTCTCGGATAGTTGCCAGAGTGCCGACCTTGTACTCTTCCTTGGTTTTAAAGTTGACGCTCTCGCCCTTCCAAGAACTGCCACACTTCATACCAAAGTAATTGTGGTATTTAGCAAGGCCACTCGTGCCTGCTGCCGACTCGATAATCGCCTGTGCGATGACTGCAGCGCAGGAGTGATAACCTCTCTTGATAGCCTCCGTTTGGATCATCGGAGCTATTCTTGCTATAAACGTTTGGCATTGAGTAGTAGTATATCCCATTACAGCCTCACTTTCTCTCTGTTGGGTACTTCTCTGACAGACCCATCAACAGAGTTA
>JAGHSX010000103.1 GCA_018065645.1 Candidatus Scybalousia scybalohippi | reverse complement strand
GAATAAATCAATTAATTATGAAAAACAAGAAGTTACTTTTAAGTTTGTTGTTCTTCGCTGTTATGGGAATGATGGCGAATATGACAATGGCTACACCTTCTATTGTTACTGACGGAGAAGGAGAACCTACTGGCTGGACATCAATAGGACCTAACAATGTTGCAGGTCGTGTTCGTGCAGCTATTTTTGACAAAAACAACTATGGTGTTGTATATGCTGGTACAGTAGGTGGATTATACATTAGTGTTAACAATGGTAAGAACTGGGAAGAATTATCATTGGGTAATGGTGTTGAAAATGTTACAGCATTGGCACAAGATGAAAATGGTATTCTTTACGTTGGTACAGGTGAAGGTTACTACACAGTAGGTTTACACAATGAAGATCCATTGGGCAGAAGCAATTTGACAACTGGTAAAGTTGGTACAGGTGTTTATAAGCTAGCTAACTCTTCTTACACAAAAGAATGGGCTGCTAACTTTATAACAGATGAAGAAAAATATGCTTGGGCAAAAGAAAACATAACTTTTGAACACATGTCTTCAACAACTGTTTCTAGCCGTGCAGATTCATTTGATGAATGGGCTTACATCAACACTATGGCTTACGCTAACGGAAATCTTTACGTTGGTACAAAGAATGGTGGTCTTAAGGTTTCTCAAGGAGGTCAAGATAGTTTCACTGCTGTTGCTATAGAAGGTAACACTGCAATCAATATTCACGACATAGCTGTTAATCCTAACGGTGTTGTTGCTGTTTCTTATGACAATGCAGGTGGTTCTGTTGCAGTAAATACACTAGAAAACCCTACAACATTCACAAGAATATTCAACTCAGATGTAACTCAAGCAATAAACGAAAACGATGCTTATCTTGGTAGAATAGCTCTTACATTTGGTACAAGCAATCCTGATTATTTGTATGCATACGTTGCTAATCAGTCTCAAAGTTTTGTTTCTTCTTCAGAATACACTCAAATGGACATCAATGGTTATGCAATCGGTATCTACAGAACAAGAAGCCTAAGCGATGTTAGTTGGAACAAAATTACTCCTGCTACATTCTCTAATGGAAGTCAGTTAGGTTATGGTATCTCTATAGCAGTTAACGATGCTGATGAAAAAGAAGTTGTTTACGCTGGTGGTACAAACCTATTTGTTGGACAAGATGTAAACGGTACAGACGTATTCTCTTGGACTCCTCAAACATACAACACATTGGAAGACGTTTCAGGTTACTTCGTTCCTGCAAATATGCACAATGTATTGTTTATGCCTAACCCACAAAATGAATATGATTCAATCTTTATGCTTGTAAGTACAGATGCAGGCGTTTACACATACAAATACGATACAATCATAGGTACTGCAAGTTGGTTCCCTGGTAAAGGTATGAACAACTTGCAAGCTTACAAAATAGCTGCAACAGCTGATGGTTCTGTATTGGCTGCTTCTCAAAGCAACGCTATCGTTTATATGCCATCTACTTCAGACACAGATCTTAAAGGTGGTATGAGAATTTGGTCTATCAACAATCCTGGAAATCCTATGATTTCAAGATATGACTATGATGGCCCTTCTGCTTCAGGTAGTGCAGTAGAAACTTCTGCTATCTACAGAACTCTTCCTACAAATACTGTAAGAAAACCTATTATAGTATCTAGACCTTTCACAAATGTATCTAGAACATATGGTAACAGTGGCGACTTCTCAGCTATCGATGACCAAACTTGGACATACGGTGGTGGTGGTGAAGCTAACCAAGCTCTTTTGAATGGTTTCACAGTTGCTAATAGAGCTTATGCTCAATTCCAAACTCCTATGGCTTTCTGGGAAACATTTGATGCTGCTGCAAACACTTTGGATAGTGTTGCATTGACTCTTTCAGATGTAACTGTAGTAATGCGTAATGGTGAAAAAATAAAAACTATCGCTGGACAAGAAATAATGATAGGCGACTCTATCATTGTTCCTAGTGACAATCTTTCTTATCCTTTCTGGTATGTATTCTCAGAAGCTGACAGAGATGTTGCAAACTTCCCAACAGGTGATGCTCTATTCATGAGATGGGACGAAACAGTTGATACAACTATCATGGTTCCTCAAAAGGTTCAATCAAAAACTCTTCTTGCTACTGAATCAGGTGTATTTGTTTGTGGAAAAATGCTTGACTACAAGAGAACATACACTTCAGGTCTTACAGATCTTTCATTGTTGAAGAAAAACCTTACTTGGGCTCGTATCTACAGTACAAACAATCAATCAACAAACTTCAACAGAAGAGTTCGTAACGTAGCTCTTTCTGCTGATGGTGCTAGCGCATTCATTTCTGTTGACTACTACAGCGGATATTCTTCATATGATTCAACAATATTTGTAAGAATCGATGGTTTGAATACTCACGATATCAGCAATGGTACTGGTAGAAGTAATGGTGGTTATGATGGTTCAGTTGCAGAAGTCGCAGACTTTACAAGCACAACATTGGCTAAATACACAAGACAAATATCTTCTATAGCTATCAATCCTAACAATGCAAACGAAGTTGTTCTTACATTTGATGGTTATTCTCTAGGAAACAACGTAATGTATTCTGCAAATGCTATGGATGACAATGCTACATTCACAGCTCTTACAGCTCCAGATGAAAATGAAGGTTCATTTGCTCCTGTTTACACAGCATTGTTTGAGGCAACAGAAGGTAATGCTCTTTATCTAGGTACAGACAACGGTATCTACAAAACTGACAACTACACTGCTTCAAGTGTTGTTTGGACAAAAGAAGAAAACATTCCTTCAGTAGCTGTTTACGATATGTGGCAACAAACTAAGAACTTGCCAGAAGTAACATTCCATACATATACTGGTAGCACAATAGAAACATCAAGATTTGCTGCAACATCAAATGCAGGTGTTATCTATGCTGCAACTTATGGTAAAGGTCTTCTTATGAACAAAGAATATGCTCAAGAAAACCCAGAATCTATAGATGTATCTCTTGTAGATGTTAGAAATGCTAACGACTTGACATCTCTTAGCGTTTATCCTAACCCAGCAGTAGACAATACTACTATCTCTTACACATTGGACAATGCTACAACAGTTGTATTCAATATGTATGATATAAACGGTAGATTGATTTCTACTCAAGACAATGGTCGTGAAGCTAGAGGCGCTCACACTCAAATGTTAGACATTAGAGGTATGAACGCAGGCGTTTACATGATTCAGATGGTTACTGACTCTGCAACACGTACAGCTAAATTGATAGTAAAATAAGTTTGTTTTCATAATAAATTTCATAATACTTAAGACAGCTGAGATTAACTTCTCAACTGTCTTTCTTTTTTATTATATTACTTCCAAAGAAAAAACATCAAATAAAAATTTTCTAAAACGAAGAGTTAGAAAATTAAAACGGCGTTTCGCTAGAATAAAACGAGGAATTATTTTTGGTTAAATATGTAGAGTGGGTATATTAGGTGTTTACAATGTATTATTTTGATGCTATAAAAATGAGCTTAGAATTATGATGTGAATAATCTTTACCCCAAACTGTTTTCTGATCTGGAAATATACAAGATATATCAATGTTACTATTAAATGGTGTTTTGTGTGTATGTTTTTCTTTAGATTTTTTGTTTAATCTATCTTTTAATAGAGGTTTGTTTTTACGTTGATTAGAGTATAATATGAATCTATTAGCTATCGTATCAATATATTTTATTAGGTATGGATTTTGTTTGTATTTTATACGTAATGAATCTGCGCATTTCTTTAGTCTATTAACGCTATAATATTTCATGAAAGTATAGTATAATTCTTTGTATATACTCTCTTTATCTGAGAGTATTGTCTCTGATTTGTATTTCAAGGGTATTTTGGAATTTTCTGTACTTATGATTTCCTTTTTGTTTTTGCAAATAAGTTCCCTCCTTTTCCTTAGAGGTGATAGATATGTATGTAAGAAATATTCTTTTTCATCGTCTGTTCGAAGATCGTTTTTATAAAAGTTTTCATAATCTTTCTCATTAAGATTTCTAACAACTTTATCAATGTAAGATATTTTCTTGATTTTTTTTGTGATGAATGTTATTTCCATAATACTACTTATTTGTTTTCTTATGATTTGCAAAGTGTTTTATCCAGAATGCCCACATAAAGAAGATGACTATATACATCAAAGGTCTTGCAATCCACAAGTGGCATAGATCCCATAATGCTATTTCCTGTCCAGGGATAAGAGCAAGAAGATAAATTCTTGTTATGTTTGTTAGAAGAATTAACACACATCCAACGAAAAAATAAATGCTTTTGCCTTTCCAGTTGCCACGGCAGAGAATCATAATCAAAGCCCATTGAGCCAACTGTTTTATTCCAGAACAATCTTCTGCAATCTCTATTACGTGGGATAGAATTTTTTCTCCATTGTTTGCAGTATCGTAAAAAAATAGAGTAGTATCTATGCTTTCAAAGCTAAGGCAAGGCAGCACACTGCACAAAAATTTCGTACCTTGAAAAGCAAGATTTTTGAACCAGCTGAAGACATCTGCTGAAAATGGTCCAAACAGCCAGTGATTCATATTTGTCCACCAATACAAATAGTTGAAAACCAGACTTGCGATGAAAAACAAAACGACGTCTTTAAATAATCTTCTGTTTGCTTCTATGCTCCAGATTGTCTTTGCAAGTTTTACTATTTTGTTTTCAGAATTCATGGATTAAAAAGTTTGATACTTACTCTTGCAAAGATACAAAAAAGACGAATTTAAGCAAAAATACTTATGGTAAATTTGGATGAATTTTCTTTTTTCCAATGTTGGTTGTAAAAAGTTTTTTGATGTGAAAAAAAAATTGTAACTTTGCACCTCTTATAAATATAGTAAAATAGAGTAATAATAGAAATAACTAAAAACTTATTAAATACTATGTCAAAGGCTATTAAGATTGCTAAAGGTTTGGATATTCATCTTATGGGTGAAGCAAAGCCAGAGGTAAAGGAGTTCTTGAATCCTGCTACCGTTGCTTTGAAACCTTTGGATTACATCGGTATTACGCCTAAACTTCTTGTAAAGGTAGGAGATAGAGTAGAGGTTGGCTCTCCTGTTTTCTATGCAAAAGAAAAACCGTCCGTTAAGTTTGTTTCTCCAGTAAGTGGTGAAATAGCTGAGGTAAAAAGAGGCGCAAAAAGAGTTATTCAAGAAATCGTTATCAAGAACGATGCAAACAACACTGCAGTAGATTTTGGAAAGAAGAGTATTGCAGAACTTAAGCCAGAAGAAATTCGTGAGAGTTTGTTGAATGCAGGTCTTTGGACTTTGCTTCGTCAGCGTCCTTATGATGTTATTCCTGGTGAAGAAGTTTCTCCAAAATACATAATCGTAAAAGGATTTGACTCTGCTCCATTGGCTCCAGACTACAATCTGCTAGTGAAAGGTGAAAAGGAATCTTTACAATTGGGTATCGATGCTTTGAAGAAGATGACAGGTGTTACAATATATTTGAGTACAAATGCTAACACTACATCTGAAGACATACTTTCTTTACAGAATGTAGAGACTATCTGCTTCTTAGGAAAACATCCTTATGGTAATGTTTCAGTTCAGGCAGAAAAACTTGGTCCTATCAACAAGGGAGAGAGAATATGGTACATCAATCTTCAGGATTTGATAGCTATAGGTAAATTCTTCCTAGAAGGCAAGTACTATGCACAAAGACTTATAGCATTGACAGGAGAAGAAGTTTTGACTCCTTGCTATTACAAAGTCGTTTTAGGTACTGCAATCAGCGAAATAGTAAAAGGAAATGTAAACACAGAAAACCACCTTCGTTATATATCAGGTAATGTTCTTTCTGGAACAAGAGTAGAAGAAGATGGTTATCTATGTGCATTTGATAATCAGATAACAGTTATCAAAGAAGGTGATTACAAACAAGGTCTTGGCTGGATTATGCCAAACTTTGGACGTTTCAGCGTATCACGTACATTCCTTGCAGGCTTCATGAAATGTTGCAGCAAGAAGAGATATTCTGTTGACTCAAACCTTCACGGTTCTACTCGTGCTTATGTAGTGACAGGAGAATACGAAAAGGTAATGCCATTGGATATCTATCCTATGCAACTGATAAAAGCATGTCTTGCTAAAGATATAGACAGAATGGAAGAACTTGGTATCTACGAAGTGGATGCAGAAGACTTCGCTCTATGTGAAGTAATAGACGTATCCAAGACAGAAATCCAGTCTATCATACGTTCTGGTCTTGAACTAATGCGTAAAGAATTAGGCGAATAGTAACTAAAAAAGACTTAAAGATATGAATTTTATAGAGAAATTTTTGGACGCACAAAGACCAAAGGTTCAAAAAGGAGCCAAATTTCATTGGTTAGGTTCTTTCTTTGAAGCTATTGATAGTTTTGCGTTTGTAAGTAATAAGACAGCCTCAAGAAAGGGTGCTCACATAAGAGACGGTATAGATATGAAACGTTTCATGATTATCGTTTGTATCGCTCTTGTTCCTGCACTTCTTTTCGGTATGTATAATGTAGGCTATCAGCATTTCCTAAAACAAGGCGTTTTGGATACAATGGGATTCTGGCAAATATTCTGGGAAGGTTTCCTAGTTGTATTGCCTAGATTGATTGTTTCATACGTTGTTGGTTTGACACTAGAAATAGTTTTTGCACAAGTTCGTAATGAAGATGTAAACGAAGGATACTTTGTTTCAGGTCTTATCATTCCATTGATCTGTCCACCAGACATACCTCTATGGCAGTTGGCTTTGGCTGTTATCTTTGCTGTAGTTATAGGTAAGGAAGTATTTGGTGGTACTGGTATGAACTTTATGAACCCTGCTTTGGTTGCTAGAGCTTTCTTGTTCTTCGCATACCCAACAAAAATGTCAGGAGATATGGCTTGGATTTATGATATGCCAGAAGGTGTAACAGGTCCTACTCCATTGGCAGAATTTGCAGCTAGCGGTAATTCTCAGTATTCTCTTATGGATATGGTAATAGGTCTTATCCCTGGTGCAGTAGGTGAAACATCTTTCATAGCTATTATGATAGGTGCAGCATTGTTGTTGCTTACAGGTGTTGCTTCTTGGAGAATCACTCTTTCAGTATTTGCTGGTGGTGCTTTGATGGGATTGCTGTTCAATGCTATCGGTGCAAATGATTATATGAATGTTCCATTCTACTATCATTTCATTACTGGTGGTTTTGCTTTTGGTGCTGTATTTATGGCAACAGACCCTGTTACTGCTTCTCACACAAATTGTGGTAAGTATATCTATGGATTCCTTATAGGTATTATGGCAGTATTGATCCGTGTTGTCAACCCAGCTTATCCAGAAGGTATGATGCTTGCAATACTATTGTTGAATGTATTTGCTCCATTGATTGACTACTATGTAGTTGAAGCTAACATCAAACGTAGAAAAAATAGAATGAAAGTTTCAGTAAAATAAGAAAGGAGCAGAAGATGAAAAAGTTCAATAATACATATATATTTATATATTCTACTGTTTTGGTTGTAGTGGTTGCGGCTATTCTTGCAATAGTTGCAGTAGTGCTTAAACCATTCCAACAAGAGAATATGAAAGCTGAACAAATGCAGATGATACTTTCTGCTGCAAATATAGAAGTAGAAAGAGCTGACGCTCCAGCAAAATATGAGCAATCTTGTAAGAAAGCCCTTATAGTGAAAGCTGACGGTAGCGTAGTTTCTGAAGACAGAGTTGCTGCATTTAACATAAACATCAAAGACCAATACAAACAATACAAATCTGGCAACAAGGATGCACAGCTTCCTGTTTTCGTTTGTACACAAGACAACGGAGCAGAAGTTTATGTTGTTCCTGTAAGAGGTGCTGGTCTTTGGGATGATATTTGGGGTTATGTAGCTTTGAAAGGTGATATGAATACTATAGAAAGTGTAGTATTTGACCACGCTGGAGAAACTCCTGGCCTTGGTGGTAATATCAAAGATGACCCTAACTTCCGTAAACAATTCGTAGGTAAGACTATTTTTGAAGGAGATGACTTCGTTTCTGTAGCAGTACAAAAGAGAGTAGGGGATAAAAATCCTCACGCTGTAGATGCTGTAACAGGTGCAACTCTTACTTCAAATGGTGTTTCAGATATGTTACAAAAAGGTCTGAACTTCTATGTACCTTATTTTAAAACCTTAAAAAAATAGACGACAATGGCAGAAAAGAATATGAAACTAATCAAAACGCCGTTCTCAAAGGAAAATCCTATCCTTGTACAGGTTTTGGGTATATGTTCTACTTTGGCAGTAACGGTTAAACTACAACCTTCAGTTGTTATGGCTTTGTCTGTAATGGTTGTTGTTATGATGGCAAATCTTATTATCTCTCTTATGAGAAACACTATCCCACCACGTATCCGTATCATCGTTCAGTTGGTGGTTGTTGCATTCCTTGTAATCATCGTTGACCAGTTCCTTAAGGCTTTTGCTTATGATGTCAGCAAACAACTTTCAGTTTATGTAGGTCTTATCATTACAAACTGTATAGTTATGGGACGTTTGGAAGCATTTGCTATGAGCAACAAACCAGGTCCAGCTCTTCTTGACGGATTTGGCAATGGTCTTGGCTATGGTATCATATTGATTGTTGTAGGTTTCGTAAGAGAATTGTTTGGCTTTGGAACATTGTGGGGATATCAAGTTATTCCTCAAAGCTTCTATGACAGCTGCGGTTACGAAAACAATGGTCTGATGGTTATGCCAGCTATGGCTCTTATCCTTGTAGGTATAATCATCTGGATTCATAGAAACAAAAATAAAGATTTGGTAGAAAACGAATAGAAAGGGAATAAGATATGCAAGATATATTAAATATATTCATCAAGTCAATTTTCGTTGACAATATGATATTCGCCTTCTTCTTAGGAATGTGTTCTTATTTGGCAATATCAAAGACTGTGAAAACTTCTATGGGTTTAGGTCTTGCAGTTGTTTTCGTACTTATAGTTACAGTTCCTGTTAACTACTGTATAGACAAATACCTTCTACAGAAAGGCGCTTTAACATGGATTAGTGAAAGCTTTGCCGATGTAGACCTTAGCTTCTTGAGTTTCATTTTATTCATAGCTGTTGTTGCAGGTATAGTTCAATTGGTTGAAATGTTTGTTGAAAGATATTCTCCTTCACTATACAATCAGTTGGGTATATTCCTTCCTCTTATCGCTGTAAACTGTGCAATCCTTGGTTGTTCATTGTTTATGCAGAAAAGAGATTACAGCGGAATAGGTGAAGTATTCTCATTTGCTTTAGGTTCTGGTATTGGTTGGCTTTTGGCTATCGTTGGCATAGCTGCTATAAGAGAGAGATTGAAATATTCCAACATACCTCCAGCATTGAAGGGATTGGGAATAGCTTTCATCATCACTGGTCTTATGGCTATTGCTTTCCAGAGTTTCTCAGGTATCAAACTTTAATAATGAATCCTAAAAAAAGTAAAGTATTATGCAAATAGTTTTAAGTATAGTAATATTTTTGATAATCATCTTGCTTTTGGTAGCGGTTCTTCTATATGCTAGAAAGAAGTTGGTACCTCAAGGTGAAGTAACAATAACTATAAACGACAAAAAAGAAGTAAAGGCACAGAGTGGTTCATCATTGTTGAGCACTCTTGCAGAACAAAAGATATTCCTTCCTTCTGCTTGTGGTGGTAAAGGTTCTTGTGGTCAATGTAAATGTCAGGTTCTTGAAGGTGGTGGTGAAATTCTTCCAACAGAAAAATCACACTTCTCAAGAAAACAAATTGAAGACCACTATCGTCTTGGCTGCCAGGTAAAGGTAAAGAATGATTTGAAAATCAAAGTTCCAGAATCAGTTCTTGGTGTTAAAGAATATGAATGTACTGTTATCTCTAACAAGAATGTTGCTACATTTATCAAAGAGTTCAAAGTACAACTTCCAGAAGGTGCTCAAATGGACTTCCTTCCTGGTTCATATGCTCAAATCAAGATTCCTGCATTCACAATCAACTATGCAGATTACGACAAAGACTTGATTGGTGCAGAATATCTTCCAAGCTGGGAAAAATTCGGAATGTTTGATCTTAAGTGTGTAAATACTGAGCCTACAATACGTGCTTATTCTATGGCTAACTATCCAGCAGAAGGTAACGTATTTATGCTTACAGTTCGTATCGCAACTCCTCCATTCAAACCAGACAGAAGCGGATTCATGAATGTAAATCCAGGTATCGCTTCTTCATACATCTTCAGCTTGAAACCAGGAGATAAGGTTATCATGAGTGGTCCTTACGGAGACTTCCACCCTCATTTCGATACTAAGAACGAAATGATTTGGGTTGGTGGTGGTGCCGGTATGGCTCCATTGCGTGCTCAGATTATGCACATGGCTAAGACTCTTCACACTACAGATCGTCAAATGCATTACTTCTATGGTGCAAGAGCTCTTAACGAAGTATTCTACCTTGAAGACTTCCTTGGTCTTGAAAAAGAATTCCCTAACTTCAAATTCCACTTGGCTCTTGACAGACCAGACCCAGTGGCTGATGAAAAGGGTATTGCTTACACAGCAGGTTTCGTTCACAATGTTATGTACGAAACATATCTTAAAGATCACGAAGCTCCAGAAGACATCGAATACTACATGTGCGGACCTGGCCCAATGTCAAAGGCTGTTACAACTATGTTGGATAACCTTGGCGTTCCAGAAGAAAACATTATGTATGATAACTTCGGAGGCTAATCTTAAAAAGATAAATCCAGATAATGAAAGGTCTTGCAAATCTGCAAGACCTTTTCTTTTTCCAAAAACTTTTTTCAAGAAAAAACATCAAATAAAAATTTTCTAACTCTTCGTTTTAGAAAAATAAAACGAAGAGTTACGCCAGCGAAACGAAGAGTTAGAAAAATAAAACGGCGTTTTATTTTACTGAAACGCCTTTTCGCTAGAATAAGACTAATAGTTGGTGTAGCGAAATAGTTTTTATGTATTGAGAGTTTTTTTCTTATCTTTGCAAAGAAAATAATAGGGCTTAAAAGAACATTTACTAATTATGTAATGGAAATAGTAAGTGTTATAATATATTGAGTAAAAAAGATGAGCTATGATAAAGACTGAAGAAAAAGGGTATGTTTATATATTAACAAATCCGTCATTTAGAGAAGACTGGGTTAAGATAGGTAAAAGTTCAAGACCGGTAGATGTTAGGTCAAAAGAACTTGATAATACAGCAGTACCACTACCTTTTGAAATTTATGCGACATTGAAAACCTCAAAATATAGTAAAGTTGAGAAGCAAATTCATAAGCAAATAGATAGATTGACAGATCTTCGTATTCGTCAAAATCGAGAATTTTTCAATATTTCTCCATCTATGGCTCTTGATATAATGAGAGATATTGCTGATTTATTAGACGATGCAGAGCTTTCTGTTTATGTGGATGGAAAACCAGTTGTAAGTGAAAGTAAGGAACAAGATAAAAGAATAAGCAATAATAATGAAGACAAGAAACGAAAAAAGAGTAAACCAAACTTTAAGTTTCATATGATTGGTTTGAATGTTGGGGATACAATAATTTTTGATGAACTTAATATTCCTGTGAAAATAGCTTCTGATGATAAAATAGAATATGAAGGTCGTCTTTGGTCATTGTCAACATTTACAGCTGAATTTTTGCCTTTAGAAAAACAATCTGCTTCAAAGGCATATCAGGGGCCTAAATATTTTTCATACAAAGGTAAAACTTTGCTTGCATTGAGAAAAGAAAAAGAAAAAATGTAGAGCATAAGCATAGAATATGTTTTGTGTTTCCAAATATAAATCTCTGCTTGGGGAAATAACTCTTTTGGCAAAGGAAGACAGTTTGCTAGGCTTGTGGTTTGATAATCAAAAATACTATGCAGGTGCTTTTGCTGAAAATTTGTGTAATGCAAAAAATGAAGATTCTTCAGTAATATTACAGACAAAGAAATGGCTTGATGAGTATTTCAAAGGAAATGTGCCAGATTTTATTCCCAAGCTAGAATTGATAGGTACACCATTCAGAAAGGAGGTGTGGAATATCTTGCAAACAATTCCCTATGGGAAAACTGTGACATATAAATATGTTGCAGAACAAGTGGCAAACAAGCAAGGTAAAGAGAAGATGTCAGCTCAGGCAGTAGGTGGAGCTGTGGGACACAATCCTGTTAGTATTATAGTTCCTTGTCATAGGGTAGTGGCTTCAAATGGAGAACTTACAGGTTATGCAGGCGGTTTGGAAAGGAAACAAAAACTGCTAGAAATAGAAAAAGGACTAACTATTTTATAATTGAAAAATACTAAAATACTTTATTTTAAGTTATATATATTGTGGTAATAAAAAATAAAAGGGAGATGAATCTAAAAAAACTTATAGGTTTGGTAATGGCTCTTATGTTGTCTTTGACAGGTTTTGCTCAGTCACAGGCAGGACAGGAATCCTTTGCTGTGCTTAACCTGTTCAATTCAGCACAGATGACAGCCCGTGGACTGAACTTTGTCCCAAGGTTTGTAAAGGATGCTCCTACATCCATAGCAAACCCTTCTACTTTGGATTCTACCACAAACAACATGCTTAGTTTAACCTATACGGATATATTTGCTGGAGCCTATCAGGGAGCAATGGCATATACCCATTCATTCAAAAAGATAGGCAACTTTGGACTTGCATTGCAGTATATAAACTATGGAAAATTTACCCAAACAGAAGCCAATGGTGATGTGGTGGGGTCTTTTTCTGCTAGTGATTTTATGCTGAATATTGCATGGGGAAGGCAGATAGAAAAAAATATCTATTTCGGAGTAAATTTCAAACCTCTGTTCTCTACTTATGAGTCTTATTCTTCTACATCATTGGCTTTTGATATTTCTGCTATGTGGACTAGTGACAACAAGTTGTGGCAGGTAGGTGCAATAGTCAAGAACATAGGAAGGCAGATTCATTCTTTTGCAATGCAGAGAGATACATTGCCTTTTGATATTCAAATGGGATTTTCAAAGCAATTTGCTCATGCTCCACTTATTCTCTATGTTGTTGCAGACAATCTAACCAAGTGGGATATAAGAGAAGATGACCCTTTGAATATGAGAGAAGATATTGAGATAGATGGAACAGTAATTGGTGAAAATGGTTTTACTGCATTCTTGGATAAAGGATTCAGACATTTGAAATTTGCTGTAGACATAAAACCAAGTCCATATTTCTATTTGAGTTTTGGTTATTCTTGGCGTCAACATCAAGAAATGGCGGTAGAAGATGCATTCTCTTTGGCTGGATTTTCTTATGGATTGGGACTTAATTACAAGAACTTTGCTCTCAATTATGCAAGAAATGAGTACCATAACTATGGTTCTCCTAATTATATAACACTAAGTTACGCATTCTAAAATTTAATTCAAAATCTACTATGAAAGTATTTAAACTAGCTATGGCACTTGTAGTGCTGTCAATTATGACTGTGTTTACAGCAAATGCACAGAAAAGTATCTATGATTTCAAAATCAACAGTCTTGAAGGTGAACAGATAGATTTTTCACAATATAAAGGCAAAGTCCTTCTTATTGTAAACGTAGCAAGCAAATGTGGTCTTACTCCACAATATGAAGGATTGGAAAAACTATATGAAGAATACAAGGAAAAAGGTCTTGAAATACTTGCTTTCCCTTGCAATCAGTTTCTTGGACAAGAACCAGGTGATGCGCAGGAAATACGCAATGTCTGTCTAAAAAATTATGGTGTTTCTTTTCAAGTATTTGAAAAGATAAATGTCAATGGAAAAGATGAACATGCTCTTTATACATTCCTTAAGAAAAAAGCTCCATTCAAGGGTTATCCAGACCAAGAGTTTGGCAAGCAGTTGGACGGAATACACCAGAAACTTGGTGATGGCTTTGATAAAGGAGACAATATTCGCTGGAACTTTGGTAAGTTTTTGATATCTAAGGATGGAAAAACTATTCAACGTTTCGAGCCAATGGTTTCTCCACAGGAAATAGAGCAATATATCATCAAGATGTTGTAGAGAATTTTTATCATTTGAGATAAAATCATTATCTTTGCAAACTGAATTATTGTACTATTTCAATGGATAATAACGATAAAATAATAAATGATGTAACGAGCGAACAATATAAGTATGGTTTCGTTACAGATATAGATACAGAGTTTATAGGAAAGGGAATAAACGAAGACATAGTAAGAAAAATTTCTATGCTGAAAAATGAACCAGAATGGTTGACAGAGTTTCGTTTGAAAGCATATAGAAAATGGGTTACTATGAAAGAGCCTAAGTGGGCTCATTTGAATATTCCTAAGATAGACTTTCAGGATATTATTTATTATGCTGCTCCAAAGCCTGCAGCACAAAAGAAAAGTCTTGATGAGGTTGATCCTCAAATATTAGATACTTTCAACCGTTTAGGTATTTCATTGAACGAACAAAAGAGATTGAGTGGAGTGGCTATGGATGCCGTTATGGATTCTGTCTCTGTGAAGACTACTTTTGAAGATACTTTGAAAGAAAAAGGTATTATCTTCTGTTCAATGTCAAAGGCTATACAGGAATATCCAGACTTAGTACAAAAATATCTAGCATCTGTTGTTCCTTACGCAGACAACTTCTTTGCTGCACTTAACTCTGCAGTATTTTCTGATGGAAGTTTCTGTTACATTCCAAAGGGAGTACGTTGTCCTGTGGAACTTTCTACATATTTCCGTATCAATGCCAAAGGTACTGGACAGTTCGAGAGAACTCTTATTGTTGCAGATGAAGGTGCAAGCGTAAGCTATATGGAAGGATGTACAGCTCCTATGCGTGATGAGAACCAACTTCATGCAGCTATAGTAGAAATAGTTGTAATGAAAGATGCTCAAGTAAAATATTCTACAGTTCAAAACTGGTATCCTGGAGACAAGGATGGAAAAGGCGGTATCTTCAATTTTGTAACAAAGAGAGGTATTTGTAAGGGGAACAATGCAAAACTTTCTTGGACACAGGTGGAGACAGGTTCTGCCCTTACATGGAAATATCCTTCTTGTGTTCTTCAAGGAGACAATAGTATAGGAGAATTTTATTCTGTTGCAGTAACCAACAACAAGCAAATGGCAGATACAGGTACCAAGATGATACACCTTGGAAAGAATACCAAGAGTACAATCATGAGTAAAGGTATCTCTGCTGGTAAGAGTGAAAACTCTTATCGTGGATTGGTTAAGGTTGCCAAGACTGCAACGAACAGCAAGAATTTCTCACAATGTGATTCATTGCTTTTGACCAATGAGTGTGGAGCACACACATTCCCTTACATTAGTGTAGACAATTCTTCTTCTATAGTGGAACACGAAGCAACTACAAGTAAAATCTCTGAAGAACAATTGTTGTATTGTCGTCAGAGAGGAATATCTCAAGAAAGTGCAATAGGTCTTATAGTAAATGGTTATGCAAAAGAAGTGCTTAATCGTTTGCCTATGGAGTTTGCAGTAGAAGCACAGAAACTTCTTTCAATTTCTTTAGATGGTAGTGTAGGTTAACAATAAATTCAATATGGACGACGGGCATCTCAAAATCTTAGTTATTCGTTTCAGTTCGATAGGTGATATAGTTCTTACTTCACCTGTTGTACGTTGTATAAAAAAACAAAAACCAGACTGCGAAATACATTTTCTTACCAAACAGCAAAATGTATCTATTTTGCAAAACAATCCTTACATAACAAAGGTGTATGCTATTGCCTCCACACCAAGAGGCAATCACGATTTGTTGAAGGAATTGAAAAAGGAAAACTATTCTTTTGTAGTGGATTTGCAAAAGAATCTTCGCAGTTTCAGGATTAGGACTTCTTTGGGAAAACCAAGTGATACTTTCCCTAAGTTAAATGCAAAAAAATGGGTATTGGTTCATCTTAAGAAGAACATAATGCCTAAAATTCATATAGTAGACAGATATTTTGAGGCTGTAAAACGTCTTGGTGTTGTCAATGACGGAAAGGGCTTGGACTATTTCCTACAGGATGAAGACTATGTAACCAATGATGCTTTACCTATGTCTTTCCAAAATGGCTATATAACTATTGCAGTAGGCAGTAAACACGAAACAAAGCAAATGCCTTTTGAGTTTATTATTCGTCTTTGTCAAAAAATAAAAGGTGAAATACTTCTTATAGGAGATATAAATGATAAACCAAAAGCCAACAAAATAGAGAACGCTATAGGTAGCAGAGTTTTCAATGGTTGTGGCGCTTTTTCTATTAACCAAACTGCAAACCTTATAGATCATTCTCTTGGAATAATTACTCCAGATACAGGCTCTATGCACATAGCTGCTGCGAGAAAGAAGAATATCATTTCTGTTTGGGGAAATACTGTTCCTGAGTTGGGAATGTATCCATATTTGCCAGAAGATATGCAAGACAGATATTCTATCTTTGAGGTTAAGGACTTGCCTTGCAGACCTTGTTCTAAACTAGGCTTTAAAAAGTGTCCAAAGAAACACTTCAATTGTATGAGAATGCAAGACATAGATAAGATGGCAGAGATTGCAAATTCCTGGGTGGAAGACAAAGATTGAAGAATAATAAAGAAGCCTTTATCAAAATCATATAAAAGACAATGGAGATAAAACACAAAAAAGAAGTAGAGAGTTTTGATCGTATGCTTTCCTTGATGGAACAGGTAAGAGTGGAATGCCCTTGGGATAATGCACAGACAAATGATACTCTACGCACTCTTACTATAGAGGAATTGTATGAACTTTCCGAAGCTATCCTTGACAATGATGATGAAAATATCTGCAAGGAACTTGGTGATGTGATGATGCATGTTGTGTTTTATGCTTTGATTGGAAAAGAAAAAGGTAAGTTTGATATTACTAAAGTCTTGGATTCTTTGAGTGAAAAACTTATTCGCCGTCATCCTCATGTATTTGATAAAGACAAAGCATGGACAGCTGATGAGGTTTCAAAGAATTGGGAAAAAATAAAACTGAAAGAAGGTAATCGTTCTACACTTGCTGGTGTTCCAGACCATCTTCCTTCTCTTATAAAAGCTTATAGAATACAGGATAAAGCTAGAGGAATAGGTTTCGATTGGGATAACATCAATGATGTTTGGAACAAGGTGGAAGAAGAGATAGGAGAGTTGAAGCAAGAAATAGGAAAGGAAAACAACCAGGAAAATATACAAAACGAATTTGGCGATGTGTTGTTTGCTTTGATAAACTACTCTAGATTTATAAACGTAAATCCAGATACAGCTCTGGAACATTCTAACAGAAAGTTTAAAAATCGTTTCCAATACATAGAACAGAAATCTAAAGAGAAAGGAAAATCTCTTCAAGATATGACTTTGAAAGAAATGGATGAATTGTGGAACGAAGCAAAACAACAAGGACTATAAGATAAACAAGGAATAATCATGATAAAACAATTTACATTTAATCATTTTGCAGAAAATACATTTCTTCTTATTGATGAGAAGACAAGAGAATGTGCAATAATTGACCCTGGAACAAAATCAGATTTAGAGGCAAAAGAATTATTCCTTTTCACAGAAGAGTGTAAATTGAAAGTTACTCATATACTTCTTACACATCCGCACATAGATCATTTTTGTGGAGTGGAGAAAGTCTGCAAACACTACAATCTTCCTTTGACTATGCACAAAGAAGGTTTGGAAGTCCTTTCTTCTTTTGAGCAGTTGGCAGATTCTATGGGTTTTGAAGCAGTTAATGCGAAAGATTTGCAAAAGAATTTTGTAGAATACAATACTACCATTATCCTAGGCGAATACACTATAAAAACACTTGATGCTTCTGGTCACGCTCCAGGAAGTATAGCTTACTATGTGGAAAAAGAAAATGCAGTATTTGTAGGAGATGCAGTTTTCAATAGTTCCATAGGAAGAACAGATTTGTTTGGAGGAGACTTGGAACTATTGCTTTCAAATATTAGAAAGAATATATTGTCTTTACCTTTGGATACAGAAATTTATCCTGGTCACGGACCAAAGACAGATGTAGATTATGAGGCAGCAAACAATCCTTACATAAATAATCTGGATTTCTAGCAAATAAGACTTGAAGATAATTTACTAAAACGAAGTTTTACTGAAATGAAACGAAGATTTATTTTATTGTTTTTTGCTTTTATTCTTTGCTTGTCTGCAACTGATGTTTTCTCTCAGGAATTCAAAGGTGGAGCCTTTCTTGGTCTTAACTTGTCTCAAGTAGATGGAGACGATATGGCTGGATACAATAAGATAGGAGCAAATGGTGGTTTCTTTGTAAACCGTATGATATCACGAGAGTCTGCTTTGCAGGCAGAGTTGTTTTATTCCATGAAAGGTTCTAGTGTGAAAAGTACAAAGAATACCAGTTTCCAAAGAGAAATTTCTTCTTCTTATGTAGATCTTTCATTGTATTACAAATATTTCTTTACAGAGCAGTTGGCTGGAAAAGTAGGTTTGACTCCTTCAGTTCTTATTTCGCACAAAGAAACCTATATGGGAAATGAGCTGAATGCAGACAATATTCCTAAGTTCCGTAAGTTCACAGCTCAATTCTCTATTGGAGCAGAATATTTTCTTACAGAGAATTGGTTTGCTAACCTTACATTCAACTATTCTATTATTTCGTTGAGGGAAGGTGGCGCAGAATTTTCAGGATACAATTATATGCACTTTGTTTTTGAGAATGGACAGTTTTACAACTACCTTTCATTCTCATTAGGTTATCAATTTTAAAAAATAGATTTCAATGAATTCACTTGATAGACGTTCTATACGTAAATATAAAAAACAATCAATACCTCAAGAGGTGTTGGATTTTATTTTAGAAAGTGGAATACGTTCTTCCAACTGTGGAAATATGCAATTGTACAGCATAATAGTTACACGCAAGGAAGAAGGTAAGAAGAAACTTGCTCCTTTTCATTTCAATCAGCCCATGATAGAAGGTTGTGATACTGTCTTGACAGTATGCCTTGATGTAAACCGTTTCCATCATTGGTGTAGAATGCGTAATGCAGATGAGAGCCTAAGCAATTTCCTATTCCTTAATGTTGCAACTATAGATGCAACTGTTTGCACTCAAGCTATGGCTTCTGCAGCAGAAGAAAAAGGTCTTGGCATTTGCTATCTTGGAACAGTAAACTATATGGCAAAAGAAATAGCTCAAGCTTTGGACTTGCCAAAAGGAGTTATCCCTGTAACTACCCTTACTATTGGTTATCCAGATGAAACTCCAGAACTGACAGAGCGTTTACCTATGAATGCGTTGGTTCATTATGAAAAATATAATGACTATTCAGACGAGGATATAAACAGAATTTATAGGGATATAGAAGAAAATCCTGCAAACAAAGCTTTTGTTAAGGAAAATAATCTGGAAACTTTGGCTCAGGTTTTCTCTCAAGTGCGTTATAGCAAGAAAGATGCTGAAACTTTCTCCAAGTTGTATAAAGATTTCTTGAAAGAAAATTTTTGTGAAATATAATTCTGAACTAAGATAATGTTGGATTATTTCAATACTATAGGAGAGATTTTCCGTTTGACCTTATCTGGAGGAAGTCATGCTTCTTTTGTAGGAGGTAAGATAGAAAATTGTCCTGTTGGATTGAAGATAGATTACGATTTTTTGCAGGAAGAAATCCAAAGAAGAAAACCTCAAAAATATGGAACAGCAAGAAAAGAAAAAGATGAGGTTTTGTTTCTTGCTGGAGTTGAGAATGGAGAGATTGTTTCTTCTTGTGTAGAGTTCAGAATAGCGAACAAGAATGTTAAGACGGGAGATTACGATAATTTCAAAGGATTTTTCCGTCCTTCACATGCAGATTATCCTTATTTTGTCAAGTATGGTGAAGATTCTTTAAAGTACAAGGATCAGGCTTCTGCCAGAATGTTTCTTCCTTGTGTGGTTGCAGGAGCACTAGCAAAAATGTTCCTGAAACAAAAGGGAATTACTGTACATTCAACAATAGAACAAATGGGAGATTTGCAGAAAACAGATAATGGCGATAGTGTCGGAGGTAAAGTTTTTTGTCAGGTAGATGGAGTAAAGGCTGGATTGGGAGAACCAATCTTTTACAAGATTCAGTCTATGCTTGCAAGAACTATGATGAGTATTCCTTCTGCTATAAGTTTTGAAATAGGAGATGGAGTAAAGCGTACAAAATACTTGGGAAGTGAAGACATCGATGAATGGAATCCTGATTTCACTACCAAGACTAATCATTCAGGAGGATTGAGTGCAGGCATAAGTAATGGAAATCCTATTGTCTTCCACGTAGGTTTTCATCCTGTACACACTCTGCAAAAAGAGATGTGTTTGATTAACCATAGTGGAAGAACACAGACAAGAATCATAGGTGGAAGACACGACAAAGCTCAGATATTGCGTTGTCCTGTAATAGTGGGAGCTATGGCTGCAATAACTTTTGCAGATTTTGTAATAATGAAAGAACAAATAAAATAAATCATAATGGAAGAAATAAAGAAAACAAATCGAAAGAAAAACAATAAAACTCTTTTGATAATACTGGTAATACTTTTACTCCTTGTATCAGGAATAATTATTTTTTTCTGTACAAGAGATAATGATACCTATTCTTTGAAAGGAACATTGAAGGGTGGAGAAAACAATATCCTTGTTCTTATGGAGATGGAAGGTGATGGTGTTAAGGCAATAGATACCATTCATCTGGACAGCAAGGGAAAGTTTTCTGCAACAGAACAAATAAAAGAACCTGGCCTATTCATACTTCAGGGAGAGAATGACTACGTTATGATTTGCCCCTCAAAGAAAGAAAAAATCAATATTGAGGGAGATTTCTATGATTTGTCTTTGTCTTGCAGCGTAACTGGTTCAAAGGAAAGCCAAAACTTAAGACTGCTGATAGACAGACAAAAGAAAACTGGTTTAATCCTGAAAGCAATACAGAACGAATGGGATATGGCAGCACCAGAGCAGAAAGATTCTTTGTGGGTTGTAAATAAAGAAAAATTCCGTCAGCTTCACAAAGCAGAAAAAGACTTTTTGAAAAATTATATTGCAGAACACTCTGGCTCTTTAACTACAATACCTGCTCTATATACTACAGTAATGAACAATCCTATCTTTTCTCCAGACCAGGATTTCGCTGTTTACCAAAAAGTCTTGAAAGGCTTGGAAAAAACTTTGCCATCAAACAAACACACAATAAATCTAAGAGAATTTATTAAAAAAGTAGAACTTTCTCAGCAAGCAATACCTGCATCAATTACAGATAACGCAACAAAAAACTAAGAAAGAATGCCGAATAACGCAGAAAGAAAAAACGTCTATTTTGTTTCAGATTTCCATCTTGGTGCGCCAAAGGGAGAGGAAAGCAGATTAAGGGAACAGAGAGTTGTTGCATTTTTGCAAAGCATAGAAAAAGATGCAAGACAGGTTTTCTTGTTGGGTGATATTTTTGATTTTTGGTTTGAATACAAAAAAGTAGTTCCCAAAGGTTACGTTAGAATTCTTGGTCAGTTGGCAAGAATGACTGATATGGGAATAAAAATAGATTTCTTTTGTGGAAACCATGATTTGTGGCAAAGAAATTATTTTGAAAAAGAGCTAGGTATTACAGTACATAAACATAAGACTGAAGAGATAGTTATTGATGGAAAGACATTTGTTCTAGGTCATGGAGACGGATTGGATAGCAAGGACTATGGTTATCTTTTCATTAGGTTCATATTTAAAAATCCTGTAAGCAAAGCAATCTTTACATCTCTTCCTGCAACTCTGGGTTTGGCTATGGCTACGTCCTGGAGTGGAGCAAGCAGAAAATCTCACAAGGAAATAGATTTCAAATCTATGGGAGACAAGGAACCTATACTTCTTTTCTGTAAAAAATATCTTGACGAACACTCATACGTTGATTATTTTGTCTTTGGGCATAGGCATCTTGTAACTGATATTGTGGTAAAAGGAAATGTCCGTTATCTAAATACTGGAGTATGGTTTGAGGAAAGTCCTTACGCAGTATGGAATGGAGAAACCATAGAGATAAAATATTTTAAATAGAATAAAAAGAGCCCTTGCTTTTGCTTGGGCTCTTTGTTTATTTCATAGTTTATTGCTCCTGTTATTTGAGAGAATAAAGTTTTGCTTTCCCAAAGTGCTGTTCTTTTAGCCAGCCTTCTTCTACAAACTTTTTCAAATCCTTATATGCTTGTGCTTTGCATACTGTTGTCAATGCAACGTATCTGTAGGGAACTATCTGTTTCTCTTCTTTGAGTAGTTCTTTCAATAAAGTTCTGCGTTCTTCAATGGAGTAATTGTTTTTGTCATTTCTTCGATAACCTTTTGCTCTTTGATGAATCTGCAAGCCATCTTTAATTTCTTTTTTCAATGTAGGTGATGCTTTGAAAGTTACTCTTTTGAATTCAACACTCTTTCCTGTTTGTTTACCTTCTTCCTTTATGGAGAAACTTGCTCCGAAAGTTCCTATCTTGTTAAAAGTTATTGTTTTTCCTTCTTTTAAATTATTTGCAATAAAAGCTCTAATACACTCCAATGCTGCCAAACCATCTGCTTTAGTTAAAGCTGTGCTGTTCTCTATGAATTCCAGAAAATCTTGTTCATTTAAACTTCCGTTGTCAGTAGAACGGACATAAGTTTTACCATTTGGTAATACATACTTGTCAAATTTCATAATCGTATTATTTCGTTTTAATGTTCTAATTCTTGATTTCAATAATAGTCTATCACCGATAGACTGCATTCTATCACCGATAAACTATATTCTACCACTGATAGAATTCATTCTATCACTGATAGACTATTATTAAAACGAAGTTTTAGATTATCTATTGCATAAAACAAAAGATTATCTTCAAGATATGTATGATTAAAGCAGAATTTTGTAGTCTTTTGTTTTGTAGAGTGAGAAAAAATACCTAAATTTGCAAGTTCTAAACAAAAAGAAAAATATTAAATCATAATAAAAACAAATACAAAATGAAAACTACACCATTTACACAAAAGCACATAGAACTTGGAGCTAAAATGGCTGAGTTCGCTGGCTACAATATGCCTATCCAATATGTTGGATTGATAGAAGAACACAATAATGTAAGAAATAACGTTGGCGTTTTTGATGTTTCACACATGGGTGAATTTAGAGCAAAAGGACCTAAAGCTCACGATTTCGTACAATATTGTACTTCTAACGACATCAATACTTTATTTGATGGTAAAGTTCTTTATACAGTTCTTCCTAACGGAAAAGGTGGTATAGTAGACGATATGCTTGTTTACAGAGTAAATGAAGAGGAATATTTCATGGTTCCTAATGCTGCAAACATTGAAAAAGACTGGAACTGGATGTCTGCTATCGCTGAGAAAATGGGCTTGAAACTTGGCGTAGATTTTACTAACGAATCAGAACATTATGGTCAGCTTGCAGTTCAAGGTCCAAACGCTTTGAAAGTTATGCAAAAGCTTACTTCTACTCCTGTTGAAGATATGGAATACTACACATTCAAATATCTTACATTGGGCGGTATAGAAAACGTTCTTCTATCTACAACTGGTTACACAGGTGCAGGTGGTTGCGAAATTTATTTTGACAAGAAAGATGCAGACAAGATTTGGGATTTGGTATTTGAAGCTGGTAAAGAATTCGGTATTATGCCTGCAGGTCTTGGTTGCCGTGATACTCTTCGTCTTGAAATGGGATTCTGTCTTTACGGACACGAAATAGACGACGAAACTTCTCCAATAGAAGCTGGTCTTAACTGGTTGACAAAATTTGTTGACGGAAACGATTTCATAGACAGAAAGACATTTGAAGATCAAAAAGCAAACGGAGTTCAAAAGAAACTTGTTGGCTTTGAAATGATAGGTAAAGGTATTCCTCGTGGTGGATACGAAGTATGTGATGCTGAAGGCAACGTAATAGGTAATGTACGTTCTGGTTCTCCATCTCCTTCAACAGGAAAGAACATAGGAACAGCTCACGTTCAAACTGCTTTCTCAAAGAAAGATACAGCTATCTTTATCAAAGTTAGAAATAAATTGATTGAAGCTAAAGTTGTAAGAATGCCTTTCTACAAAGTAGAAGCTTAATAATATAATACAATATCAACAATGAGCCTGTACACTATTATGGTGCAGGCTCATTTGTATAAAAATAATTATGAAACAGTACCCATCAGACAAGACAAAGAAACAAAGCAGACTAAGACATCTTGGTCTGATGCTTTGTATGTTGCCTAATTTGGTCTTTGCTCAAGAGGATATTATTATGTTTCATAATTGTGAAAATCTTTTCTATCCGCTTAATGATTCTTTGACAGAAGATGATGATTTTACTGTGGAAGGAAAGAAGCATTGGACTTTCAAACGATACAATGCAAAATTGAATGCTCTTGCCAAGACTTATATCTCGGTAGATGAAAAAATGATGCCGTCGATTATAGGATTGGTTGAGGTGGAGAACGACACAGTATTGGATGCCTTAACCAAAGATACTCCTTTGCGCAAGGTTGGATACAAATATATTCATTACCCTTCAAAAGATATAAGGGGAATAGATGTCGCTCTTTTGTACAATCCAAAACGTTTCTTGGTAGAACAGCATTACGTCTTGCCTACCATTTCAGACAAGGAGCAAGACAGAACAAGGGATGTTTTGTATGTAAAAGGTGTTTTAAACAAATTAAATATCAATATTTATGTTGTTCATGCTCCTTCCAGAAGAGAAAATAACATAAAAAAGCACTTGAGACAAGAGATTTTTTCTCAAATTTATAATCATATAGAGTCTTTGAAAGAAAAAGGCGAGGATAATTTTCTTGTGATGGGAGATTTTAATGATAATCCTTGGGATGAAACAGTTTTGGAAGGATTTCATATTAAAACCAATTCTTCAGATGATTCTGCCTTGCTGTATGATCTTATGATGAAAAATAAAAATACTACAGGCTCTTATGTCTATAGTGGGACGTATTTGTCTTTTGATCAGTTCTTGCTTACTAAAAGTCTTAAAGATAGATTGTTATATGATGAGTTTTTTAATTCTACACACGTTTATAAACCATCATTTTTAATAAATAAAGATAGAAGTAAAAGGCTGGATATTCCTTTTTCCACCTATAAAGGCTACTATTATCAGGGTGGAGTGAGTGACCATTTCCCTATAATAATGAAATTGAAAACAGAGTAGGGAAGATACTTTGGCACGCAGTTTGCTAATAATTTTTTTAAGGGTTTTGTGTTTAGAATTTGGAACACAAAATAGTGAATTTTTGAAAAAAGATTGAAAAAAATAGTGTCATTTATAAAAAAAATGATACCTTTGCAAATATAAAGATAAAAGGAGAGTGCGAAAATCCTAAAGAGAGTAGCAATGTTTAACTTAATAAAAATTTTTATAGAGATGAAAAAAACATTATTGACATTAGCAGCAGTTGCAATGACTTTCGCTCTTGCATCTTGTGGAACAGAAGACTGTGTATGTGACGTACAAGTTGAAGGTATATCAGCAGGCGTTGCTCTTTCAGCTCCTGAAATGGAAAGCTGTGACGACGTTAAATTCAGCGACCTTGACCTTGCAGAAGATAGCCCATGGGCTAGCGATTGGGATGAAGCTTTCGTTCTAGTTTGCGAAGAAGAATAGTCTTAATTATTCTGAATAAATTTATAGGGAGTACTCTGTGCTCCCTATGATTTTATAAAACCATATTTAATAACTAAAAATAAGTTGCAATGAAGAAAATATTATTATTTCTATCAGCGTTTATATTG
>JAGHSX010000113.1 GCA_018065645.1 Candidatus Scybalousia scybalohippi | reverse complement strand
AGATCTTGCAAAGAAAGGTAAAAATGCCAAACCTGCAGCCGAAAAGAAAATACTCCGTGCAAGGAAAAAGGAAATAGAAACTGCCATAGAGACAGAAGTCAAGGCGTTGATTAAACAACGTTTTGATTACGTTATTCCAATTGCAGACATCAAGCGTGCTGGCATCAACTCTATTGGTATCAAGATTGAGAATGACCTCGAGCCACTTCTTGAAGAGTTTACCAAGTACCGCAAGGAGAATAATCTATGGTACAAACCTCATGTTGTAAAATCATACCATTACAATGGTGATGGCAATATGACACGCTCAACGGAAGTAGATGGCTTCATGGTCAAGGAAGACGAAGTTTTCTATAATGCAAAGAAACATTGATATATGGCAACGGTAACATACAAATTCCTCCATTTTGCAAATTTAAAGGACATACCGAATTGGAGTGTTCAATATGCAGATGAGGAAGATCTTGGCTTTACAAAGAAGTTTCCAATGGCAAGAATTGGATCTTTCCTTGTGAAGAGTCGCGATATTATCGAAGTGCAGGACGATGTTGAATACAAGCAAGTAACTCTCAAAATCAATAACGGAGGTGTTGTGCCTCGAAACAATGGTGCAACACTCATAGGTTCTAAGATCGGTACAAAGCGCCAACATGTCATCCATGCCGGACAATTCATCATGTCTAAGATTGATGCTCGAAATGGTGCATATGGTATCGTACCATTAGAACTTGAAGGAGCCATTGTGACTAATGACTTCCCTGTGTTTGATGTAGATGTAGAGAAAATCATTCCTCAATTTCTCGTTCTTGTTTCCACTACAGACAAGTTTGTTGAGTTTGCGCGCAAGTGTAGTAGTGGTACGACAAACCGCAAGCGCATTGATATTGATGCATTCTTGAATCAGCAAATTCCATTGCCGACTATTGAGGCGCAAGAAATTATTGTTTCTAAATACAATCATTCAATAGAGGAGTCCAAGGCGAATGATAAAAGAGCTGATCAATTAGAGAAGAATATCGAACAATATTTGTTGAAGATGCTTGGTATTACTATTTCAAGAGATACAAACAATTCAAATCACCTAATTAGTACAATTAGATTCTCTAAACTTGACAGATGGGATGTGTTCACAGCAAAAAGAAATATTAATACTTCTTTTTTTAAATCAGTCTTTCCTATCGTCCCTATTGGTGAAGTTTATTACTTCCTAACTCGAACTTGGAAAAAAACAGAATCAACATTCAATTATGTTGAATTAGGATCCATTGATCCATTATTGGGTATTATTAATACAGAGGAAATTAAAACAAGTAAAGCACCATGCCGAGCAACGCAAGTTATAAAAAAGGGAGATCTCATAATTGGAACGACTCGCCCATATTTAAAAAAATTTGCAATAGTAAGTGACAAGCATGATGGTTACATCTGTTCCTCGGGCTTTCAAGTAATTGCTCCAACTAAAGAAACAAATGCAGAGTTTCTTTATGAGTATCTAAAGAGTTCTATAGCCATATCGCAGTTTGAGTACTATATGACTGGTGCTCTCTATCCTGCAATTACAATAAAGGATCTAAAAAAAATACTTATTCCATTACCTCCAATAGATATTCAGAACTCTATTGTAGCTCATATTGATATAATGAAAAAGCAGATACAGTTGCTTAGGCAGCAATCTACTGAGTCTAATATTAAGTTTTTGATAGACTTTGAACGTTGTTTATTTGAAAAAGAAAGATGAAACTGAAAAGAATTAATATACATTCTTATAAAAATCTTGACGGATCCTACTCTTTCGAGAGTAACAATGGATACATTTCACTTATTGGCCTTAATGGGTCTGGTAAAAGTAATTTACTTGAAGCTATAAGTATAATCTTTGATGGACTTATTAATAACAACGGCTCTGGTATTCCTTTTGATTATGAGATAGAATATGACATAAATGGTCATATATACACAAGAAAGAAAAGACAAGCAACAAAGGATGGTATTATCTGCAAGGCTGAGGAACTTGAATATCCATCATCATTGATTGCATGCTATAGTGGAGAGGATTTAAGATTGTGGCATATTGCGTTTGAAAAATACCATATGGGATATTTTAATGAGGCAGTTAAGCAAACATATTCCGTCTCGACTTTTCTTTATATAAACAAATATTGTTGGAAAGTTGCATTAATCTCTCTTTTATGCTCAAACAATGATAAGGTAAAAGATTTTTTGAAGAATACGTTAAAAATTAATAGTCCTTTAAATGTTGAAATTGATTTATCCTATGATGACACAAAGAAAGATGGTTTCAAAGCACATGCAGCTTTGAATTGGTTTGACAGAATTGTACAAGATGGTAATCAAAATATCAATCTGAACATCATTGCTACGACTGACATTTATATAGCAGGTAGACAAGTTTCAGAAGAACACAAAGCCAAATATGTGTTCAATTTTCTTTATTTACTCTCACAACCTAAGAAAAATGAGAAAAACAAGATAGATAAGCTAATAGATGACATAACAATTAATGTCAATATAGAAAACAGAAGGATCAGTTTTGACGATCTTAGTGAAGGAGAAAAGAAACTTATTCTTGTTGAGTGTATCACAAAAGTGCTTGGTGATGAAAACTCGCTAGTTCTCTTAGATGAGCCTGATGCCCATACACACATTGCCATGAAGAAAGATCTCCTCAGACTTATTACTGAGTTTGAGGGGCAGATAATCATGACAACTCATTCTCCATTGTTTGTCAAGATGATTCAAGACAACGAACAGAATAATCTTTTTTACATAGAAAACGGCAAGATCACAGAGTCAAGGAATAATCTTATAAAGAAACTATCCAATGATACATTAACAGTCTTGGATGGTACTTTATATTCCAAGTCTAATTCATACCTTTTAGTTGAAGGTAAAAGTGATGTGAACTGTATAAAAGCCGCAATCAATAGATTCCCTCAGTATGAGAAACTACAAGATGTTTCTATAATTTCATTCAATGGAGCTTCAGAAGCTAAGGTATTTTTTGACCAAGCTTTTAAGGATTCTATTGATTGTGTAAAACATGTGGCATTTTTGTTTGATTATGATCAGGATGGTCTAAAAGAATGGAGAAACCTCGAAAGTATTATTAATGATTATCCAGATAAATGCACACGTTTATTCTATCAGAGAAATTATGATGAAGAATTAAAGCCTGCAAGTATAGACAATAAGGATTCCGTTCTTCTGGAAGACTTAGTACATCCGTCTGCATACCAGCATGAATTAGATAAAATTCATTCAATATCGTCATTTCATCAACTACATGCAGGAGGTAAAATTTCAGAAAAGCCTATAAAAGATCGAATTGAAGGACACTGCCGCGAATTTACTAAGGAACAACTTCGAGATTTTACACCATTATTACAGAAGTTAGTAGATGTATTTGAACTAAACTAATAGACTATGTCAAACAACCGAACATGGCTTGCCTTTGCCAATAGAAAAAGGTGCAGACATGCTGATGCTATCAATGCCCTTGGATTCATCAGTTGGAGAATGGGAAGAGCACGCTTCGCCGTTGGTGATGTGGTGTATCTCTTCATGTCCGATGAACGATGTATACGCTTTAAGATGGTCGTGACAGCAGAAAACTGCAAACGTGAGGATCAGGCATTCTGGGTAGAAAAGGCTCCTGATGATATTACATACAAACTTGAATTGCTTGAAGAATACAATGGTACGATGCTGTCTGAGCAAGAGCTATGTAGGCATGGTTTCAAGGGTGGCAGAGCTATCGAAGTTCCAAGTTGCAACAATAACCCTCTTATGGAGTATATAACTTCCATTTTATAGTCTCACTAAAATTGTTTATCAATATGGATACCACACAGATTCAGACTTTTGTAATAGGTGCTATTGTTCCTATTCTTACATTAGTGTTAAAATGGGTATTTGATTTATTATCATCTGAAAGGCAATACACAAGAGAAAGACGGAAAATTGTACTCCAACGCCAATTAGAAGTAATGGAAGATGCAATGTCAAACTTGTTGGGTATGTGGGAGGTATTATATTCTCTCAAGTCTGTTATGGAACAATTCTCTACAGAACCATCACCCGCACAAATAGAGTTGCTACAAAAGGCTATTGATGGAGTCAATAGTTTTAAGGAAAAATCTATTGGCAGCAAAAATGCCATTCTCCTGTATTATGATTTCTCTGCAATTACAAAAGAGTATGAACTTGATAAAATTGACAATATATTATTGGAGCTATCTGATATTGTATCTCGCACATTTGCAAGGATGGCAGAATTACAATCAAAAGGGGATTCATATGGACTAATGCAAATAGAATCAGAACATATAGCTAACTCGTACCATCTATATGCAAAAGCAATAGATTGCAAAATGAAATCTATTGTAGCAATACAGGATTTCCTAAGGAAAGAGCTTCAAAAAATGAAGTAATATAAATTTGTTAGAGTATGAACGAAGAACAGAAATATACGATACAGGGTTTAGAGGAATACATTCGCCAAGGTGAGCCTCAGCAACGTGAGCGTGGAGAGGCCTGGAAAGTGGCAATAGGCTTGCAACAGGTGGATGGTTTGCAGACTTCGGAGTATCTGCTTGATACGGCTTGCAAGCATATTGAGGGCGATATTACAATAGAGGAAGTAAAGGTTTTGATTGACTCTTATTACAAGTCTGCTGATGGTAGGAACTTGGTCGTGGTTGGGATAGAATGGTATTGGCTTGTGAAGAACAATTTATTCCAGCTCCTCGCATAGAGGTTTTTCATGAGAATACAAAAGTCACACTTTTCTCAAAAGTAGACTTTTGTAATATTTCTATAGAAGATAAGTTATGGTCGTGTTATCTTCATGCTTGTCTATTGTATACACAAGGAGAAGCCTTGACAAATAGGTCATTAA
This sequence comes from Candidatus Scybalousia scybalohippi, assembly GCA_018065645.1. Taxonomy (GTDB): domain Bacteria; phylum Bacteroidota; class Bacteroidia; order Bacteroidales; family P3; genus Scybalousia_A; species Scybalousia_A scybalohippi. The sequence continues at coordinate 16,676 of JAGHSX010000113.1, read as the reverse complement.
GGGAGAGATTTGGAGTTCCAGAAACATCATCTAGTAGTATATCTAGACTAATAAAAGAGGCAATTAATCAAAATCTAATAAAGCTGCTTGATCCTAATACTGCTCCTAAACACATGAGATATATTCCAATATGGGCATAATAAATTAACTTGCTTTTAACTTGCTCGATAATTGATTCTGTATGTTGATTCTGTATGCAAAGTTTTGAAATATAGAGATGTATAGTTTATGTTTTAACTTGCTGGTAACTTGCTGAGCATGCTAAAATAAGGTGAATGGTATAAGAATGGTTATGTATAGTGATGAAGATTTTATTTAAAAATATTTTTTTTAATTGTTGCCTATACATATGAACATAGTTGATAAAAGAAAGGCTGATTTTGTGAAAAAATAATAAAAAATGTCTTTGGTTTAGAAAATTTTTGTATCTTTGCAAACAGAAATATTTGGAGAGGGGAGCGGAGAGCGGTTCCCCTCTTTTGTATATATAATTGCCGTATGATAGATAAGAATAAGATAAAAGAGATAGTAGAAGCATACCTTGCTGCAGAACAGAAAGAAGATTTGTTCTTGGTAGAGGTAAAGGTATCCAAAGCTAATGTTATAACTGTAGCAATAGATGGAGACAATGGAGTAAAGGTTGATGATTGTATTTCATTGTCTAGACATATAGAGTCACAAATGGATAGAGATAAGGAAGATTTTGAGTTGACTGTTATGTCATTTGGTTTGGAAGAATACTTTACTATGCCACGTCAGTTTGTGAAAAATGTTTCTCAAAATATAGAGGTTATAGACAAAGAGGGAGAAAGGCGTGACGGAGTTTTGGCAGAGGCAGACAATGAGTTTATTCTTATCACAACAAAAAAAGATAAAGAAGGCGTAAGACTTCCATACGCCGATATAGAAAAAGCGAGAGTAATAATAAAATTCTAATATAATAAACAAAAACTTTTCACTAAGATGGAAAAAATAAACTTGATAGATTCATTTGCTGAATTCAAGGAATACAAAGGTATTGACACAGAAACATTGATGAGAATTTTGGAAGATGTTCTTAGAGGTCTATTGTCAAAGAAATATGGCACAGACAAAAATGTGGACATCATCGTAAATGTTGATAAAGGCGACCTTGAAATTTGGAGAAATAGAACTATAGTAGAGGATGACAATGTAGAAGATGAGAATACTCAGATAGCATATTCTGAGGCTATAAAGATAGAGCCAGACTTTGAGGTAGGAGAAGAATTGTCACAGGAGATACGTTTTGAAGATTTTGGAAGAAGAGATATCCTTGCAATACGTCAAAACCTTATAGGTAAGGTACAAGAATATGACAGAGCAAGAGTTTACAATAAATATAAGGAAAAAGTTGGTTCTATTATCATTGCAGAGGTTTATCAAGTTTGGAAGAAAGAAATAATGTTGTTGGATGAAGATGGTATAGAACTATCTCTTCCAAAGACAGAGCAGATCCCTGGCGATTATTTCAAGAAGGGTGATAATATCAAGGCAATAGTTCTTAAGGTAGATATGAGAAATGGTATACCACAGATAGTTCTTTCTAGAGTATCACCTATCTTCCTTGAACGTTTGTTTGAAAGTGAAGTTCCAGAAATATTTGATGGTCTTATCACAATACGCAACGCTGTTCGTCAGCCAGGTGAAAGAGCTAAGATAGCAGTAGAAAGCTATGATGATAGAATAGATCCAGTAGGAGCTTGCGTTGGTATGAAGGGATCAAGAATTCATGGTATAGTAAGAGAGTTGAGAAATGAAAATATAGACGTTATCAACTTTACTCCAAATGCTGAACTATACATTACAAGAGCTCTTGCTCCTGCCAAGGTTATCTCTGTGACTGTTCACGAAGAAGCTAAAAAGGCAGATGTATTTATGAAGCCAGACCAAGTTTCTCTTGCAATAGGTAAGGGAGGATACAATATCAAACTTGCTGGTAAATTGACAGGATATGATATCGATGTTTATCGTGATAGTGATATGGAATACGAAGATGACGTTGACCTACAAGAATTCACAGATGAAATCGAACAATGGATCATTGATGCATTGAAGGAAATAGGTTGCGATACTGCAAAAGATGTATTGGGATTGACTAAGGAAGATGTTGCAGAAAGAGCAGACCTTGAAATGGAAACAGTAGACAATGTATTCGAAGTTTTGAGTGCAGAGTTTGCTGAAGAGACTCCTGAAAATACTCAAGAGTAATAGTCTTTTTGCAAGACTTTCTCTCAATGAAAAGAAGATAAAGATTTTGTGGCAATAGAGAGAATAGCCACCATTTGTTAAATAAAATACAGGTTTATATGTCAGAAGGAAAGAAGCACATAAGATTGAAACAAGCAGCAACAGAATTTAATGTTGCTACCAATACCATAGTAGAGTTCCTTGCTAAGAAAGGTATAGAAATAGAAAACAAGCCTACTTCAAAGATAGAAGAGGATGCTTATGCTATGTTGGAAGATGCTTTCTTGAGTGAAAAACAAAAGAAAGACAAAGCTAACAGCATACAGATAAGTGTTGCAAAGAAAGAAGAAATAGTAGCAAAGGATATCCACCCATCAGACGATGTTTATGTGGAATCTGCTCCAAAGAGTGATAATAAAGGAGATATTATTATCAAGACTACTACTATAGATTTCAATGAGACTGCAACAGAAAAACACGAAGCAAAAGAAGAAACTGCTGCTCCTGTGGAAAACAAGGCGGAAAAAACTCCGCTTATCAATGATAAAAATGCAGAGGTTATAGAATCTAAGGATGGTAAGACTATCAATATCTTGGGAACTATAGATCTTGATTCATTGAATACTAAGGTTAAACCAGACAAAAAGGAAAAACCAAAGAAAGAAGAAAAGAAAAAAGAAGACAAAAAGAAAGACAATAGTACTTCTGAGAAGAAGGAAAAGAAGAAAGAAAAACCTGTAAAACCTCAAAAAGAGAACAATCAAAACAAGGAAAATAAAGATGCTTCTAAGCAAAAGGTTAATCCTCCAGTAAAACAAGAAGAAAAGAAGGAGGAAGAACCTAAAGAAAATAAACCTGAAGAAAAGAAAGAAAACTTTATACAGACACAATATGTAAAACTTACTGGTCCAGTCTTGACTGGCGAAAAGGTTGACTTGTCTCAGTTTGCTGAACACAAAAAAGACAAAACAAAACCAGCCAAAGATGCAAAGGATGGAGAAGGTAAGAAGAAACGTAAACGTATAAAGACTACAACAGCTGCTCCTGTAAACAAGGATGATAAGACTATGTCTGCAGCTATTAACCAAAACTCCAACAATAATAACAACAATCCTAACAACCAACCGGTTGCTAAGAAAGACAAGAAAAAGTCTAAGAAGGAAAGAGATAAGAAACATCATGTAGAGATCAGCAGCGAAGAAATCGAAAAGCAGATCAAAGATACTTTGGCTAGACTTTCTCCTATGGGTAAGAGTAAGACTTCTAAACACCGTAGAGAAAAACGTCAGATGATCTCTCAACAACACCAGGAAGAACTTCTTCAACAAGAAGAAGAAAAGAAGATCTTAAAGGTAACAGAATTCGTTACAGCCAACGAGTTGGCAACAATGATGGATGTTCCTGTTACAAAGATTATTGCTTCTTGTATGCAGTTGGGTATGTTCGTTTCTATCAACCAAAGATTGGATGCTGAAGCTCTTCAACTGATAGCAGATGAGTTTGGCTTCCAAGTAGAGTTCGTTGGTGCAGAAGTTGTAGAAACTCTTAACAGTGAAGAAGAAGTAGACAGAGAAGAAGATATGGAACCACGTTCTCCTATAGTTACTGTTATGGGACACGTTGACCATGGTAAGACTTCTTTGCTTGACTATATTAGAAAGACAAATGTTATCGCTGGTGAAGCTGGTGGTATCACTCAGCACATTGGTGCTTACGAGGTTGTATTGCCTCATAGTGGTAAGAAGATAACATTCCTTGATACACCTGGTCACGAAGCTTTCACAGCTATGCGTGCCCGTGGTGCTAAGATGACAGATATTGCTATCATCGTTATTGCTTGTGATGACAAGATAATGCCTCAGACTGTTGAAGCTATCAACCACGCTCAAGCAGCAGGTGTTCCTATTATCTTTGCTCTTAACAAAATAGATAGACCTGGTGCAGATCCTGAAAGAATCAAGGGAGAGTTGGCAAATATGAACCTTTTGGTTGAAGACTGGGGCGGTAAGATTCAGTCACAGGAAATCTCAGCAAAACAAGGAACAAATGTTGAAGCATTGTTGGAAAAAGTCCTTTTGGAGGCAGAAATGTTGGAATTGAAAGGAAATCCACACAAACGTGCTAAAGGTACTGTAATAGAATCTTCTTTGGATAAGGGTAGAGGATATGTTGCCAAGATTCTTGTACAAGATGGTACTATTCATCAGACAGATTTCGTTTTGGCAGGTTCTACATATGGTAGAGTGAAAGCTATGTATAATGAAAGAAATCAGTTGATAACTACAGCAGGACCTTCTGCTCCAGTATTGTTGCTTGGTTTGAATGGTGCTCCTCAAGCTGGTGATACATTCAATGTTGTACAAAACGAAAAAGAAGCAAAAGACCTTGCAGCTAAACGTCTTCAACTACAAAGAGAACAAGGTCTTCGTACTCAAAAACACATCACTCTTGATGAAATTGGTAGAAGAATTGCTATAGGTGATTTCAAGGAATTGAACATTATCTTGAAGGCAGACGTGGATGGTTCTGTAGAAGCTCTTGCAGATTCATTGCTAAAACTTTCTACTCCAGAAGTTCAGGTAAATGTTATCCACAAGTCTGTTGGTCAGATTACAGAGTCAGACGTATTGTTGGCTACAGCTTCTAACGCAGTTATCATAGGATTCCAGGTAAGACCTTCACAAGGCGCAAGAAAGTTGGCTGAACAGGAACAGATAGATATTCGTCTTTACTCTATCATCTATGATGCTATCAACGAATTGAAGGATGCTATCGAAGGTATGCTTTCTCCTGAAATCAAAGAAAAGGTTGTTTGTAACCTTGAGGTTAGAGAAACATTCAAAATTTCTAAGGTTGGAACAATTGCAGGTTGCTTCTGTACAGAAGGTAAGATTAACAAAAATACTAAGGTGCGTTTGATTCGTGATGGTATTGTTGTTTACTCTGGAGAACTTGCTTCATTGAAACGTTTCAAAGATGATGTAAAAGAAGTTGTTAGCGGACAAGATTGTGGTCTTAACCTTGAAAGATTCAACGATATCAAGGTCGGCGACATCGTGGAAGGTTACGACATAATAGAAATAAAACGTACATTAAAGTAATAAACAAAAGCTTTTTGCGTTAATTGTGCAAAAGCGCCCGTGTAGTTCAATGGATAGAACGGAAGTTTCCTAAACTTTAAATCAGAGTTCGATTCTCTGCGCGGGTACAAAAAAGAGAGGAAAAAGAACCTCTCTTTTTTTTGTATTTTTAAAGCTATACTTAAATAAATATGATGGAAGTTTTTGTTGTAAATGCATTTTGTTATCAAGACAAAGGTGGTAATGCTGCTGGGGTTGTATTGTCTTCTCATGGTCTGAAAAGCAAAGATAAGATGAAAATTGCAAAAGAATTAAGCTTTTCAGAGACTGTGTTTGTTTCTGAATCTAAAGTTGCAGACTATAAATTAGAATACTTTACACCTAAAGATGAAGTGGATTTGTGTGGTCATGCAACTATTGCAACATTTTCTCTTTTGAATAGTAAAGGATTGCAAAAAGGTATTTATACAATAGAGACTAAGTCTGGTATGCTTGAAATTGAAATAGGAAAAGACGGAAGAGTATTTATGCAACAATGTTGTCCAGCGTTCTTTGAAAAATATTCGGTAGAAGAATTTAAGGATTGTTTACCTATAGAATATTATAATTCAAAGTTTCCTATACAAGCAGTTTCAACAGGTTTGAAAGATATTTTGTTTCCAGTAGATACTATAGAACATCTTAGAGAAATGAAACCAGATTTTTCTGTTATGGCAAGGTTGAATGAAAAACAGGGTGTTGTTGGAATACATGCTTTTGCTTTGACAGAAGGGAAGGAATCTATAGCAGAATGCAGAAACTTTGCACCACTATATGATATAGATGAAGAATCTGCTACTGGTACTTCTAATTGCGCTTTGGCTTGCTATTTATCTAAGTACTATAAAAAGAATATAGAGTATAAATTTCTACAAGGTGTTTCGATGAATCAACCCAGCGATATTATGGTTAAACTGGACTATGATGAAGATAAGATACATAAGGTTTTTGTCGGAGGTGTTGGAATTATAAAGGAAAAAAGAATAATGGATTTTTAATTAGAAAGTAAAAAATAAAAGGGATAAGGTTTTGCCTTATCCCTTTGTTTTTATTTTGCTTAAATTTTACTTTTGCATAAGTTTTGCAAATTCTTCGTAGAAATAAGTTATACTTTCAATACCATTGAAGAATTGTTGTAGAGGATAGTTTTCATTTGGAGAGTGGATAGCATCGCTTCCAAGACCAAATCCCATAAGGATAGATTTTATTCCTAGTATTCTTTCAAATCCTGCTACGATAGGAATACTTCCACCACTTCTTGTAGGTATAGGTTGTTTTCCGTAAGTTTTTTGCATAGCTGCTTCTGCTGCACGATAAGCAGGAAGATCCATAGGAGAAACGTAAGCATAGCCACCATGAAGAGGAGTAACCTCTACTTTGACACATTCAGGAGCAATAGCTTCTATATGTTTTGCAACTCTTTCTGTAATTACATTGAAATCCTGGTCTGGAACTAGACGGAAAGAGATTTTAGCGTGAGCTGTTGAAGGAATAACAGTCTTAGCTCCTTCTCCAGTATAACCACCCCAAATACCACAAACATCAAAGCTTGGACGGATACCAGTTCTTTCTATAGTTGTGAATCCTTTTTCTCCGTGTAGGGAAGGGGAGCCTGTTGTATTTAGGTAGTCTGCTTCACTAAATGGAGCTTTGTTCATCAATTCTCTTTCTTCTTTAGAAAGTTCAATAACTTCTTTGTAGAAATCTGGAACTGTACAACGATTGTCTTCATCTTGGAGCTGAGCAATCATTTTACACAATATATTTATAGGGTTCGCAACTGCACCTCCGTAAAGACCTGAGTGAAGGTCTGCCTTAGGTCCTGTAACCTTTACTTCTATGTATCCTAAGCCTCTAAGACCTGCTGTAATAGATGGAACATCTTTAGCAATCATAGAAGTGTCTGAAACAAGGATAACGTCTGCTTGAAGCAATTCCTTGTTCTTTTCACAGAATCCATACAAAGCACCACTGCCTATTTCTTCTTCACCTTCAAGCATAAATTTTACATTACACTTAAGGTTGCCACTTTTAACCATATATTCAAAAGCTTTTGCTTGCATGAAAGATTGACCTTTGTCATCATCAGCACCTCTTGCCCAAATATGTTCATCTTTTACTACTGGTTCAAATGGGTTAGTCTTCCACTCGTCAATAGGGTCAACAGGCATTACGTCGTAGTGACCATAAACTAAAACTGTAGGATAGTCTTTGTTTATTATCTTTTCACCATAAACAACAGGATTGCCTTCTGTTGGCATTATCTCAACTTTGTCAGCACCTGCTTCCAAGATAAGTTCTTTCCAGCGTTCTGCACATTTAAGCATATCGCCCTTGTGCTCTGTTTGAGAAGAAATAGATGGTATTCTAATTAAAGAGAATAATTCTTCAAGGAATCTGTCTCTGTTTTCTTGTATGTAAGATTTTATTTCCATTGTTTTGTTACTATATTTATTTGTTGATTATTTATTTCTTGATAAAACTTTTCTAACTCTTCGTTTTATTTTCTTAACTCTTCGTTTTATTTCAGCGAAACGAAGTTTTAATTCTCGTATTGAGTATTATCGTCTTCCAAGTTGTCCTCGAAATATTCTACCTGTTTTAAATCCTCTTCCGAAATTGCGGGAGCATTTATCTGGTCTTGAACAATAACAGCTGTAGAGATTTGAGGCTTGATTTTTGCAAGCATACCTTGAGCATCAAGTTTGGTGGTGAAATCTCCAAACTTTACAACAAAATCTGGCTCATCAAATATTACATAAGCCCTTTGTCCACGATAAACTCTAGTAAGTTCTTCTTTTAGATTGAATGCTTTATTTCTAGCATTGTCTCCTGTGAATTTAGCAACTTTTATTCTAAAGCCTGGGAATGTTCTTGCCATTTGATTGTAGATAACGTGCTGTTCCAGTATGGTTTGTAATCTACCATCGGCAATTACTTCTACCTGAGCTTTTGCTTTAAAGGCAAATGCAAGGAAAAGACACGCAAATACAAGTAAAGTCTTTTTCATTTTTAGATACTATAGCCTCCTATCTGTTTTGGAGCAATTGTCAATACAGGATAAGGTGAAAGATTTATCATCTGTTGTGCATAAGGTCCAAGGAAGAGCATGTTTGAAAGAGTCTTCTCTTGCTCTGTCATTATTACAACCATATCTGCATCAACTTCTTTTGCATAATCAAGTGTGCTGAGAGTTACGTTGTCAGCCTCTCTTATCTCAGAAGTAAACTTAATACCTTTCTTTGTAAGAATGTCTTCTACGCTCTCTACATAGTTTGCAACTGTCTCTCTAACGGCTTTACTATGATAGGTCATAAGGCCAAGTATTCTTATGATTGAGCCAGGGAACATACGAGCAAAGTCTATAATCCAAGGCACTTTCTGACGTGTTTCTTCTGTAGAGTCAATAGGAAGAACAATACCTTCCAAAGGTTTGTTGAAATTGAAGTTTTCTCTAATGGTAAGAATAGGAATCTTGGAATCAGCAATAGTCTTATAAGCATTTGCTCCAGCAAATCTCTCATCATAACCACTATTTCCATTTGTTCCTATCACAACAAGGAATGGTCTTTCTTGATTGATTATCTTGACAAGAGCGTTGTGAACTTTTCTGCCTTTGGTAATCAAATATGAAATATTTTTCTCTCCAAGTGAACGCTTAAATGACAAACAAAAGTCTTTTAAAATAGCTTCAGCTTCTTCTGGATCTTTTTCTGCTGTTTCCACCCAGACCATCTTGACATCGGAATTTGTTCTGTTTGCTATGTCTATCGATAATCTCAAAGCCGAAATAGACGCATTTGAAAAATCAATACCTACCAATATTTCTTTGTTTCCATTCATAATCTTGTATGTGTTTTGTTATCTTTTGCAAATCTAGTATTTTTTTTATGAAAAACCAAACAAAACAATAGAAAATTGAAAAATATGAAAAAAACTTGTGTTTTATTCTTTTGATATTGAGAAAAAATTGTATTTTTGCAAATTGTTAAAAAATGGAGGTACAGAAAGCCTTAAAGACAATATGAGAGGATAGACAGAAACTCAATTGCAGAAAGGTGTACCTGATGAAATAAAAACTTAGGAGACTATAATAATGATAAATATTACATTACCAGATGCAAGCGTAAAGCAATTCAATGAAGGCGTAACTCCATTGGAAGTTGCTAAAAGTATAAGCGAAGGTTTAGCAAGAAACGTTCTTTCTGCTACAATAGATGGAGAAATCAGAGAGTTGAATACTCCTTTGAATAAGGATTGTAGTTTGAAACTTAATACTTGGAATGACGAAGATGGTAAGAAAACATTCTGGCATTCTTCTGCTCACTTGCTAGCATCAGCTGTTCAAGCGCTTTATCCAGATGCAAAATTTGGTATTGGACCAGCTATTGAGAACGGATTTTACTACGATATAGACTTCGGTAAAGACGTTCTTACTACAGAAGATTTTCCTAAGATAGAAGAAAAAATGAAAGAAATAGCCAAACAAGGCGTTCAACTTGTTAGAAGAGAGGTTTCTAAACAAGAAGCTTTGGATTGGTTCTCAAAAAGAGGTGAAAAATATAAGGTGGAACTTATAGACGCATTGGAAGATGGTACTATCACATTCTATGAAAGTGGTGATTTTACAGATCTTTGTCGTGGACCACACCTTATGGATTTCTCACCAATAAAGGCATTGAAGATTACTTCTTTGGCAGGAGCTTATTGGAAAGGTGATGAACACAGAGAACAACTTACTCGTTTGTATGCAATTACATTCCCTAAGAAGAAAGATTTGGATGAATATCTTGCTCTTTTGGAAGAAGCAAAGAAACGTGACCATAGAAAACTTGGTAAGGATATGGAATTGTTCTCTTTCTCTCAAAATGTTGGTCAAGGTCTTCCTCTATGGTTGCCAAAGGGAACAGATTTGAGATTGCGTTTACAGAACTTCCTTGCAGATGTTCAAAAACGCTATGGTTATCTTCAGGTAATGACTCCTCACATTGGAAATGTGAACCTATACAAGACTTCAGGTCACTTCCAGAAATACGGTAAGGATTCATTCCAAGTAATCAAAACACCAAACGAAGGCGAGGAATACATGCTTAAGCCAATGAACTGTCCTCACCATTGTGAAATTTATCGTTTGATGCCAAAGTCATACAAAGACCTTCCTTATCGTGTCGCAGAGTTTGGTACAGTTTATCGTTATGAAATGAGTGGTGAGTTGCACGGATTGACACGTGTACGTAGCTTTACTCAAGATGATGCTCACATATTCTGTACTCCAGAACAATTGAAGGAAGAGTTCTGCAAGGTAATAGATATTATATTGTATATATTCAAAACTTTGAAATTTGAAGAATATATTGCACAGGTTTCATTGCGTGATCCTAACAACAAAACTAAATACATCGGTTCTGATGAGGTTTGGGAAAAAGCAGAAAGTGCAATCATAGAAGCTTCAGCAGAAAAAGGTTTGAATACAATTACAGAATATGGTGAAGCTGCATTCTACGGACCAAAACTTGACTTTATGGTTAAGGATGCTTTAGGTAGAAAATGGCAGCTTGGTACAATTCAGGTTGACTACAACTTGCCAGAAAGATTCGGTTTGGAATATATAGGTTCAGACAATCAGAAACATCGTCCTGTTATGATTCACAGAGCACCATTTGGTTCTATGGAAAGATTCGTAGCAGTATTGTTGGAACACACAGCTGGAGAATTCCCTCTATGGCTTACACCAGACCAATTCATTATACTTCCTATTTCAGACAAATACGAAGAATATGCTCAAAGCGTTAAACGTCAGTTGGAAGAAGCTGGTCTAAGAGGTGAGATAGACAACAGAAGCGAAAAGACTGGTAAGAAAGTAAGAGATGCTGAAATCAAGAAGATAAAATATATGCTTATCGTTGGCGAAAAAGAACAGGCAGAGGGTACTGTATCTGTTAGAGTAAAATACGAAGGAGACAAGGGCGCTATGCCAGTTGCAGACTTCGCAAAACTTGTTAACGATGAGGTTAAGAATGAACTTAGTGCTAACGCATAAAAGATAAAAAAGAAAAATATTAACTAAACTTAAAGGAGGAACAAGCCATAGAAGCACAAAACCAACAGAATCGTAGGTTTCCTGACAGAAGAGACTACAGAAGAGAAAATCAAAATCCTCATAAAATAAATGAAGAGATAAAAGATCCTATCGTAAGATTGGTAGGCGAGGGTTTTGAACCAAAGATATGCAGTATAAAGGAAGCCTTGAAAGCTGCTGATGATGCAGGATTGGATTTGGTGGAAATATCACCTAATGTAAACCCACCTGTATGCAAGCTTATGAACTATCAAAAATATCTTTACGAGCAGAAAAAGAAAGAAAAGGAAAAGAAAGCTAAATCAGCTAAGATGCTTGTTAAAGAGATTAGACTTGGACCTCAAACTGATGATCATGATTTTGATTTTAAATTGAAGCATGCTCAGAAGTTCCTTGAAGAAGGTAATAAGGTAAAGGTTGATGTGTTCTTTAAGGGACGTACTATCGTGTACAAAGAACAAGGTGAACAAAAACTGTTGAAGTTTGCAGAAGCTTTGTTTGAATTTGGTAAACCAGAAATGATGCCAAAGCTAGAAGGTAAAAAAATGCACATGATTATTGCTCCAATAAAGAAAAAATAACATTAGCATACAATAAAGAGAAAAATTATACGTTGGAGAAACGTTATAACAAATACATTTAATTATTAACAACAAAAAAAACGACTGAAAAATGCCAAAAATGAAAACCAGATCTGCTGTAAAGAAAAGATTTACAGTTACAGCATCAGGTAAATTGAAGAGAAGACATGCTTATCACAGTCACATTCTTACAAAGAAGTCTAATAAGAGAAAAAGAAATCTATGCTCTTACAGCGTAGTTTCTCCTGCAGACCAAAAAGTAATGAATGAATTACTTGTTAGATAAGTTAAAAGTCAAAAGAGTTAAAATTTAGTTATTAACCATTATATCAGCCAAACAAACAAAACAATTAACAAGAGCGAACAATTTCGCCGCTGATATAAAAAAAGAAAAAAGAAAATGCCAAGAAGTGTAAATGCTGTTGCTTCAAGACAGCGTAGAAAAAAAATCCTTAACCGTACTAAAGGTTACTGGGGTAGAGGTAAAAATGTATGGACCGTTGCCAAAAATAAATGGGAAAAAGGTCAGACTTATGCATACAGAGATCGTAAGGTAAAGAAAAGAGAATTCCGTGCTTTATGGATCAATAGAATTAATGCAGCTTGCAGAATGAACGATATCTCTTATTCTGTATTTATGGGATTACTTCACAAAAACAATATCGACCTTAACCGTAAGGTTTTGGCTGACCTTGCTATGAACAATCCTGAAGCTTTCACAGCTGTAGTTAAAGCCGTTAAGAAATAATTAGTGTTTAACCAGTAAAAAGAAAGAAAAAAGGTCATGATGAACGAATTGATGAAATACGTAGAAAGCCAGAATCAGATAAACAGAGAATTTCCTGAATTCAAGGCTGGTGACACTATCACAGTAGATTACAAAATCCGTGAAGGAAACAAAGAAAGAATCCAAAAGTTCCAAGGTATAGTTATACAAATATCTGGACACCAAATGGAAAGAACTTTCACAGTAAGAAAAATATCTAACGGTATAGGTGTTGAAAGAATATTCCCTATGAATAGTCCTTTTATCGACGGAATCACAGTTAACAAGAGAGGTCTTGTACGTCGTGCAAGAATATTCTACTTGAGAGGTTTGTCAGGTAAGAGCGCTAGAATCAAAGAAAGAACTATCATTAAGAAATAATTACCGAATTATTTTAGTTAATGTTTAGAAATTTTTCATAGAGCAGCCGTTCTTTATGAGCGGTTGCTTTTTTAATGAAAAAATGTTTGTGTGCAAATTCCTTAAAAAATATCAATAACATTATCGCAAAGGATCTACACAAGTATTCAAAAGTATTCCGACTAAAAAAATAAGAAAAGACTATGAATCTATTAAGTATCACTTGGAATGTTTCTCCTATTCTTTTCCACTTAGGCTCTATGGAGATAAGATGGTATGGAGTCTTGTTTGCTTTGGCTTTCATTGTCAGCTACGTCTTGCTGAAGAAGATGTTTACACAGGAAAAAGTCGATGTGGTATATTTGGACAAGATGACTATCTATATCTTCCTTGGAGTATTGATAGGAGCACGTCTGGGACATTGTCTTTTCTATAATTTCGGATACTATTCTCATCATATAGTAGAAATGTTTCTTCCTATAAAGATAGGTAATGGTACCTGGAAATTCGTAGGTTACCAAGGCCTTGCTTCTCACGGAGGAGCTATAGGAATACTTCTAGCTATGATTCTTTACACACGTCATACCAATATACCTTATATGTGGAGCTTGGACAGACTGGTTGTTGCAGTATGTTTTGCAGGAGCAAGCATAAGACTGGGCAACCTTATGAACTCTGAAATCTATGGCGTGCAGACTTCATTACCTTGGGGTTTTGTCTTTGTAGGCGATGGCAGTACAGTCCCTTGTCATCCTACACAACTGTATGAAGCTTTGTCATACATAATACTTGGCATTGTACTTTACAGCCTTTCTATGAGAAAGACAGACCGAAAACTTAACCAAGGAATGATTCTTGGCATATTCCTAGTAGCTTTGTTTGGAGTAAGATTTTTTATAGAATTTTTGAAAAATGACCAGGAAGCTTGGGAAGCAGCTATGCCTATAAATATGGGACAAATACTTTCTATTCCTTTCATATTGGTGGGAGTGGTTTGCATACTTTTATCATTAAAGAAAGACATAGGAAAAACATTAGACAGAAAACAATTAAAACAACTAAATAAATAATACTACAATGGAAAAGAAATTAGTTTTAATCAGACACGGACAAAGTGAATGGAATAAGTTGAATCTTTTTACAGGTTGGAAAGACGTTGACCTTTCAGACCAAGGCAAACAAGAAGCTGCTCAAGCAGGTAAAGCTATGTTGGAATACAATGTTACTCCAGAGATATGCTTCACTTCTTACCTTAAGAGAGCTATCAAAACTCTTAACATAGTTCTTGACACTATGAACCTTGACTACCTTCCTGTTACAAAGACTTGGAGACTTAACGAAAAACACTATGGCCAACTACAAGGACTAAACAAAAAAGAAACTGCAGAAAAATACGGTGAAGAACAAGTATTGCAATGGAGAAGAGTTTTTGACTGCCAACCACCTGCATTGGAAGAAACTGATGAACGTAGCCCATTGTGTGAAGCTCGTTACCAAGGCGTTGACAAGAAAGACCTTCCTATGACAGAGTCTTTGAAAGACTGTATAGCACGTTGTATGCCTTATTTCAACGAAGTTATCCTTCCAGAATTTAAAAATCACGACACTATCCTTATAGCTGCTCACGGAAACTCTCTAAGAGGTATAGTTAAAAACCTTAAGGGAATGACAGAAGACGAAATCATCAAGTTCAACATCCCTACAGGTGTGCCATACTTGTTTACTTTCGACGAAAACCTTAACCTAAAATCAGACCGCTTCCTTGCAGACGAAGAAACTGTAAAGAAACTTATGGAAGCTGTTGCTAACCAAGGTAAGAAATAAAAGAAGATGATAATAGACTTTAACAACATACCTGAAGAAAAGGTAGAAAAGTTTAAAGGTGGCGAAGGCTATGTGCTTAACAGAACATACCTGGACTCCAACAACAGAGTCTGCAAGGCTGTCCTTCCTCCAAACTGCGGAAGTGGTTACCATGCACACGAAAACAACAGCGAAATCCTTATAATGTTGAAAGGTTCTGCACGTTTCGTTTGTGATGGCAAAGAGGAGAGAGCTCAGGCTGGCCAGATACACTATTGTCCAAAAGGTTCTTCCCATTCTATGTTTAACGATACAAAAGAAGATATAGAATACCTTGCAATAGTACCAGAGCACCACGAATAAATTTTCTTCTTGGAAGAATAAATAAAAGATAGTCGTACAAAAACACATATTGTACGGCTATTTTTTTGTACTTTTGTCATTCAAACGATAAAGCAAAACAATTATGAGTTGTACCAGAGTATTATTGTGTCTCTTGTTTCCACCTCTGGCTGTATATGACAGAGGTTGCGGAAGTATTGCAATCACTTTCCTTCTAACTCTTTGCGGTTGGGTGCCAGGCTGTATCGCCGCTCTTATTATTTTAAACAAAAATTAGGAACGCTATACAAAAAAGGAGAGTTCCTTTTTAAACTCTCCTTTAAACAACATTTAAACAATTCTTCCTTAAGCACCACTTTCTTGCGTATTGGTTGTTGGAAACTGAATACCCTTAACTTGCAAATCTCTTTCCTCAAACTGTACACCTTTCATATCTTTGCTGAATTTTGCGTATGGTCTGAAATTGATGTAGGCTTTCCTAATTGTTTCTGGAGTTACTGCCTCCAAAGTGTCTTGTGCCTCTGCTGACAAGGCTGGCTGAAAAATACCAAAGCCGTCTAGCCTTATTGACGCTCCTCTAAGCAAGTTGAATTTCATTACCTCTATCAGTGCTTGCAACACTGCCTTAACATCGGCTTTTGATGCAGTAGATTGTAAAGAAATCTGCTCACAAACTTCATCGGATTCCACCATCTTTTCTCGCCATATTCTTGCAAGATACTTTGTGCCTGGATTGTCCCCAGTGGTGATTGTTCTCTTTACTTTTACATAAGAAATCATCTTTTCTCCTTTCGTTAAATGGTTAATAATTTTTTGTTTAACAGTGCAAAAATAATGTTAAAAACAATGAAAAAAGCAAACGGAATACTTTCTGTAACATTTTGTAACATTTTGTAACAAAAAGGAAGAAAAATATACTTGTTTAGTATTTAAAAATATTATAATTTTGCAGCAGATCCTAAAACAAACAAACCTTATGGAAAAGCAGTTGTACAATTGTAGTGAAACTGCGGAATATCTAGGCATTTCCACGCAGACACTACGAAGATTGAGAAAACGCAAAGAAATACAACTTTTAAAATTAAACAAAAAGTATTTCACAATCAAAGACATTAAAACATTGCGTTGGCATCTGACACACGGAACAGATCAAAGTTGATTTTCCTTGTATTTATGGATTGATTTAACCCCTACTTTATTAAAAAGTAGGGATTTTTTGTTGAAATAAAACGCCGTTTTAAAAAATTATAACGCCGTTTTAAAAAATTATAACGCCGTTTTAATTTTTTACACTACCATTTCCCAAAATTTACCCCTTTTCCCCCTAAATCAACTCTCCACCCTTTTTTCTCAAAACTTACAATTTGTTACAAAATGTTACAATTTGTTTCGCTTACTTGTTTCTTATTCAAAAACTT
>JAGHSX010000147.1 GCA_018065645.1 Candidatus Scybalousia scybalohippi | reverse complement strand
TGATGTAAATAGAACAATATCAAACAATTACTACATTTTGCTATATAGTACATTCTGAGGTAGCATTTTTCACTATTTCCCGATGCAAAAAGATGAGAAGATAGATGTTAGGATGTCTTCGCTGGTGATTTCTCCTGTGATTTCTCCTAGGTAGGATGTTGCTTGTCTTACGTTTTCGCTTATAAGGTCGGAAGATATTCCGAATTCTGTAGCCTCAAGTGCAGTTGATACTTCTTCTAGTGCTTTCTCTAATGCGTGAAGGTGTCGTTGGTTGCTTATCATAACCTTGGAAGAAAAATCTTCGGCATGCATTGTTTCAAGTATAGTATTTGTAATTTCTTGAATACCTTCGTTTTGTTTTGCAGAGATAAATATTGCTTTGTCTTTTTCAAAAGCAAGAGTATCTTTCTTGTTTAGATTGCTAATGTCGGATTTGTTTACAATGATGATTAAGTCTTTTTCCTTGAAATCACTCTTTTGTTTGATCAGTTCAATATTTTTATTGACAGATTTGTAATCCTCGTTGCTTGAGTCAACTATATACAAAACTATTCTTGCTTTGTCTATGGCTAGGAAAGAGCGTTCAATACCTTGTTTCTCTATAGTATCTTCGCTATTGTGGATACCTGCTGTGTCTATGAAACGTAACTGTAATCCCTGAATAGTTATGCTTTCTTCTATAGTATCTCGTGTTGTTCCTTGTATGTCAGAAACAATGGAGCGATCTTCTTTCAACAAGGCATTCATAAGAGTAGATTTACCACTGTTTGGTTTTCCTACAATAGCAACTGGTACTCCATTTTTAAAGGCATTACCCATTGAAAATGAATCTACAAGAGACTTTAGATGTTGTTTTACTTCTGTAAGTTCTTTAGTCAATTGGTCTCTATCCACAAAGACTTCATGTTCCTCGCTGAAGTCTATCTCTAATTCTAGAAGGGAGGCAATGTGAAGGAAGTTTTGTCGTATGTCTTTCAGTTCCTTTCTATATGAACCTCTAAGTTGTTGCATCGCCAAATCGTGAGCAAAATGATTGTTGGAAGAAATCAAATCAGCTATAGCTTCTGTTTGAGAAAGATCCATCTTTCCATTAAGAAAGGCTCTTTGAGAAAATTCTCCTTTCTCGGCAAGACGTGCACCATTTTGAATCAATAGTCTTATTATCTCACTTTGAATGTAAGGACTGCCATGATGAGATATTTCCACCGTGTTTTCTCCAGAAAATGAGTTAGGAGCAAGAAATACTGTACAGATAACTTCATCTATTACAGTATCATTTTCTTTTATGAAACCATAGTATGCTTTGTTTGCAACTATATGTGAAATAAAGTCTTTCTTGTTTGGTAAAAAGAAAACTTTAGCACAAATATCTATGGCTTTGTCTCCACTCATACGGATTACTCCTAAGGCAGAAACCACGCTAGGAGTAGATGGTGCAACTATTGTATCTTGTAGGTTCATAATTGTTCTTTCAATCTTTTTATTTCATCACGATAAACGGCAGCTTGCATAAAGTCCAATGTCTTTACGCAATCCTGCATTCGTTTCTCAAGTTGTCTGATAACAACGTTGATGTCGGCGTTCTTTTCCTGAATTTTTTTGCTGTCTTCCATAGCAGCCATGCTTGCCTTACTTTTCTCCAACGATTCCACACTCTTGCTGCTGGTAGGCAATATACTATCAATGGCTCTTTTTACTTGTTTAGGAGTGATGTTGTGCTCCTTGTTGTAAGCCATTTGCTTATTTCTGTTTCTTTCGTTCTCGTTTATGGCTCTCTGCATACTCTTGGTTATCACATCTCCATAGAGTATTGCTTTGGAATTGGCATTTCTGGCAGCACGACCAATGGTCTGTATCAAGGCTTTATCGGAACGAAGAAAACCTTCCTTGTCTGCATCCAATATAGCTACAAGACTTACTTCAGGTAAATCCAATCCCTCTCTTAATAGGTTGACACCAACCAACACATCAAAACAACCTGCTCGCAAGTCATTCATAATTTCCACTCTCTCAATGGTGTCAATGTCGGAGTGTACATATTTTGTTCTTATGTCCAATCTAAGCAAGTATGAGGTTAGTTCTTCCGACATTCTCTTTGTAAGAGTAGTTACAAGAACTCTTTCTCCTTTGTCTACTGTCTTGCTGATTTCTTCCAAAAGGTCATCTACCTGATTTTTTGCAGGATGAACTTCTATAGGAGGGTCCAAAAGACCTGTAGGACGTATAACCTGTTCTACAATGACTCCGTTGGATTCTTCTATCTCGTATTCAGCAGGAGTAGCAGACATATATATTGTCTGAGGTTGAAGTGTTTTGAATTCTTCCCATCTTAAAGGTCTGTTATCAAAGGCTGCAGGTAAACGGAATCCATATTGCACTAGATTTTGTTTTCTGGCTCTGTCTCCGTTGTACATTCCTTTTATCTGGTGGACGGTTTCATGGCTTTCATCCACAACAAGAAGGAAATCCTTAGGAAAATAATCCAACAAACAGAAAGGTCTTTCTCCTGGCTGTCTTCTGTCGAAATATCTAGAATAATTCTCTATGCCAGTGCAATATCCCAACTCTTGAAGCATCTCCATGTCATTGTTTACTCGCTCTTCCAGTCGTTTTGCTTCCAGAAGTTGACCATTTGCTTTGAACTCGTCACAGCATGTAAACATATCCTGTTGTATCTCTCTAAGAGCTGTTGCCAGAGTGTTTTTGTTGGTCAAAAAGTTTCCAGCAGGGTATATGGTAATGTCGTCAAGAACTTCCAGAGTCTTTAGACTTACTGGGTCGAACTTTTCAAGAGAGTCTATCTCATCATCAAAGAAAACAATCCTGTAAGCATAGTCTGCATAAGCTGGCTGTATGTCTATTGTATCTCCTTTTATCCTAAATTTT
Organism: Candidatus Scybalousia scybalohippi; assembly: GCA_018065645.1. Classification (GTDB taxonomy): domain Bacteria; phylum Bacteroidota; class Bacteroidia; order Bacteroidales; family P3; genus Scybalousia_A; species Scybalousia_A scybalohippi. The sequence goes on along the minus strand of JAGHSX010000147.1, from coordinate 10,188 downwards.
CCTCTGCCAAATTCCAGTTCATTTCTAGAATAAAGGCTATCTACAAGAGTCAAAAGGAATTGGTTTCTATCCAATACCTGACCAACTTTTAAACGTATTGTTCCTGCTTCAAAATCTGTAGGGTTTCCTATACCATAGATGCAGGAAACAGAAGAAATGACTATGACATCTTGTCTGCCACTTAATAGGGAAGATGCTGCAGAAAGTCTTAACTTGTCCAAATCCTCATTGATGGAAAGGTCTTTGGCTATGTATGTATTTGTTTGAGGAATGTAGGCTTCTGGTTGAAAGTAGTCGTAGTAGGAGACATAATATTCTACAGCATTGTTTGGAAAGAATCTTTTGAACTCTCCATACAGCTGGGCTGCAAGTGTTTTGTTGTGTGAGAGTATAAGAGTAGGTTTGTTGATATTCTTGATTACATTGGCAATGGTAAAAGTTTTACCAGAACCTGTTACACCCAGAAGTACCTGAGCTTTTTCGCCTCTTTGTACTCCTTCGGTAAGTTCTTTTATAGCTTGTGGTTGATCTCCTGTTGGGGAGAATTCTGCCTGTAAATCAAAATTCATAAATATCAGTTAGTAAAAACGTATTGTATAATATTTGCTCCCATCTTTAACGCAGCCTGATGTCTTTCCTCTGTGTCGTTGTGTACTGAAGTGTCTTCCCAGCCATCTCCCAAGTCACACTCGTAAGAGTAGAAGCAGACAAGTCTGCCTTCAAAAAACAGTCCGTATCCTTTTGGATATTTGTTGTCGTGTTCGTGAATCTTTGGCAATCCATTAGGGAAGGAGTATTTCTGGTGATAGATAGGGTGTGAGAAAGGTATTTCTACAAAATCCAGTTCTGGGAAAACCTTTTTCATCTCTCTTCTTGCAAAGATATCTAGACCATAGTTGTCATCTATATGAAGAAAACCGCCTGCTATAAGGTAGTTTCTAAGATTCTTTACATCACTATCTGAAAAAACTACATTTCCGTGTCCAGTCATATGAACGAAAGGGTAGAAGAATAACTCGCTGGAGCCTACATCAACAGTAGCGTAAGCAGAGCTAAGATTTGTGTGTAGTTCTTTGTTGCAGAATTTTATAAGATTTGTAAGTGAGGTAGGGTTGGCATACCAGTCTCCACCGCCATTGTATTTCAATAAAGCGATAGTATTGTAGTTTTGTGCTACAATATTAAAGGATAAAAACAAAGATAATATTACAAATAAAATCTTTCTCATTGATTCAAATAATGAATATTGCTTATGCTATACAAGGCTGCTGTCTCTGTTCTTAATCTTTGTTCTCCCAAAGATATGGTTTTGAAGTTGTTTGCAAGTGCCAAGTCAACTTCTTTTTGTGAAAAATCTCCTTCTGGTCCTATCAAGATAAGATAAGATGATTTCTTAGGACAAACGTCTTTTATGTATTGTCTATCATCTCCTTGACAATAACAGATAAGTTTGTTTTCTTCTTTTGCATTACTTATCAGTTGGGAGATTTTTGTCATAGGGTTTAAGATAGGCTTGTAGGCTTTCAAAGATTGTTTCATAGCAGAAACAAGAATCTTGTCCAAACGCTCATTTTTTACATCTTTTCTCTCGGAATGTTCACAAATCAAAGGAGTTATCTCGTCTATTCCTATCTCTGTTGCTTTCTCCAAAAGCCATTCTATTCTGTTGATGTTCTTTGTAGGAGCTATGGCCAGATGAATGTAGAAATCTCTTTTTCCGTATTCCTCTATAGTCTTTTTTATCTGTACGCTGCACCTATTGGGATTTGCATCAACAATATCCGCAAAAAAGAAATTTCCCTTACCATCTGTAAGAGAAATTTCTTCCATTTCTTTCATTCTTAAAACTCTGACTATGTGTGTAGATTCTTCTTTGTCTAGTGTAACTATATCTCCTTTTTCACAGTCAGGAACATAAAAGAGCTGCATAATATCTTTTAAAAATATTTTTCTTAGATAGAGTATATCAAACCTACTGAAACAAATGGGTTTAATGCTGCAGGTGAATCTCCTTTGTGATAGAATTCCAAATAGTCTGTATCAAGGTACATACCTTTGTATTCGTCAGCATATTTCATTTGATATTCCATACCAGCTTGTATTCTTAATCTCCAGTCTTGAGACATCTCAAACATATAGCCTAGCAATACACGTGCAGTAGGAATGATGTGAGAAACTACTACGTTGTTAGCATTTTGTTGAACAGAAGCAATGTATCCTAAAGATTCCAATGCGTCAGCCATTACAGAAGGAACGTAGATAGAGTCAAACTCTGAAATTGTAGCGTCTCTTTCGCCCAACAAAATATTAACACCAGCAGAAAGACCTAGAGAAATGTTGCTTCTGTGGAAGTTGTAATACCAGTTGAAGTCAAGCATTGCAGGTATTTCTGTATAAGATTTGAATTTATCTCTAGCTATAGCATTTGGATTGCCTATAGCTGAAACTTCTATTTCTTGACCAAAATATCTGTTTACACCAATGTGTCCACCGTATCCAATAGAGAAACGAGAAGAGATAGAACTTGGGCGAGTCTTGTGTTCAAAGCCTATTCTAAGACCTGCAGCCCAAGGAGTTGTTTCTTTGAACTCTGTAGCAATGACAGGCATAGCTTCTACATCAAAAGAGATAAAGTTTTCTGTTACTTTTCTTCTGTAATCGCCTATTCTCCAGTCGTTCATCTGAGAATAAACAGGAGTGTTGTTAGTATTGATATCTATGTTTTTACCATCGTTTTCAGCCATAGCACCCCAGCTAAAAGCCAAACACAACATCGATAAGATAATACTTGCCTTTTTCATAGTATGTTATTTAGATTTTCTATATTATTACTTCTTTTTCTGTGTTTCTGTCTAAGGTTTGGTGTTTGAAACTATAGGCAGTTTTATTTGAATTTTCAAAATTACAAATAATTCCTTTTTTAGACAAATAATTTTAAGGTTTTCTTTTGAAAAAAATAACTCTTCGTTTCGCTGGCGTAACTCTTCGTTTTATTTTTCTAACTCTTCGTTTTAATTTCGTAGCATTTGATGTTTTTTTGAAACCTTTGTTTTGTGCTAGAAAAAGACAACCTCTTCGCTATGGTATGCGAAGAGGTTGTCTGTAATTATGAAGCTTTGTTTTTATTTCACAACGATATTTACTATCTTGTTTGGAACAAAGATAATCTTAACGATTTCCTTACCCTGTAGAGCGTTTTGCAACTGTTCGTGTGCAACAACTTCCTGCTTGATTTCTTCTGGATCTTTGTCAAGAGGGAAAGAAATGAAAGCTTTAGTTTTGCCATTTACAGATATTGGGTAACGATAGTCTGTATCTTTAAGATATTCTTCGTTGCATTCTGGGAACTCTGCGAATGCCACGCTAGAAGTTTCTCCCAACATTTGCCACAATTCTTCTGCCATATGAGGAGCGAAGCTAGCTATAAGAGAACACAAAGGTTTAAGGATTGCTCTCTTGTGACATTTCTTTTCTGTAAGTTCGTTGCAGATAATCATAAATGAAGATACACAAGTGTTTAGAGAGAATCTTTCAATATCATCTTCTATCTTCTTGATACCTCTGTGAAGAATTTTCAACTCGTCTTTTGTTGGTTCTTCGTCTGTGATGCAAAGTCCTTCTTCGTTAGCATACAGTTTCCAGAATTTTTTCAAGAAACGGCTGACACCTTCAATACCTTGAACGTCCCAAGGTTTAGATTGTTCGATAGGACCAAGGAACATTTCATACAAACGCAAAGTATCTGCACCATACTTTTCAACCAAATAGTCTGGGTTGATGACGTTGTAAAGACTCTTAGACATCTTTTCAACTTCGTTGCCACAGATGTATTTTCCGTCTTCTAGTATGAATTCGCCGTCTTTGAATTCTTCTCTCCATTGTCTTAGACCTTCAATGTCAACTTCGTTGCTTGCAGCATCTACAAGTGAAATGTCTATGTGGATAGGGTCAACTTCGTATTCTTTTCTTAGGTTGAAAGAAACATATTTGTTTTCGCCTTTGATACGATAAACAAAACAGCTCTTGCCTTGAATCATACCTTGGTTTACAAGACGCTTGTATGGTTCATCCTTGCAAGTTGCACCTATGTCAAACAAGAATTTTGTGATAAATCTTGAGTATAGCAAGTGTCCTGTAGCGTGTTCGCTACCACCAACATACAAGTCTACATTTTCCCAATAGGTGTTAGCTTCTTTTGAGAAGAATTCTTCTTCATTTGTTGGGTCCATGTATCTAAGAGAATAAGCGTTGCTACCAGCAAAACCAGGCATAGTGTTGGTTTCGTATGGATAACCTTCTTTTGTACACCAGTTTTTTGCTCTTGCCAAAGGTGGTTCTCCTGTTTCTATAGGAAGGAATGAATCTACTTCTGGTAATAGCAATGGAAGTTCTTTTTCATCCAAAGCGTATGGTATTCCGTCTTTGTAGTAGATAGGGAATGGCTCGCCCCAATATCTTTGACGAGAGAATATAGCATCTCTTAGTCTGTAGTTGGTTGTTGCAAAACCAAGTTTGTTTTCTTCTATGTAGTCAATAGCTTTGTTGATAGCTTCTTTTACGTCTAAGCCGTTAAGGAACTGGCTGTGAATCATCTTACCCTCTTTAGCATCTTTGCTTTCTTTCCAAGCGTAAGCGTTGGTTTCTTCTTCTCCTTCTGGCAATACAACCTGAAGAATAGGAAGCATGAACTTCTTGGCAAAAGCAAAGTCTCTGCTGTCGTGAGCAGGAACTGCCATTATGGCGCCTGTACCATATCCCATAAGAACGTAGTCTGAGATATAGATAGGAATCTGTTTCTTTGTTATAGGGTGGATAGCATAAGCTCCTGTAAAGATACCGCTGACTTGTTTAACGTCTGCTTCTCTTTCTCTTTCGCTACGATTCTTTGCTTGGTCTATGTAACGTTTTACTTCTATCTTGTAGTTGGTAGTTGTGATTTTTTCTACCAAAGGATGTTCTGGAGAAAGAACCATGAAGCTAACACCAAAGATGGTGTCTGCACGTGTAGTGAATACTTCTAAAGATTCTTCATGTCCATGAATGCCAAAGTAAACAGCACAACCACGAGATTTGCCTATCCAGTTTCTTTGTATTTCCTTTATACTATCTGTCCAATCCAATGTGTTAAGACCTTCCAATAATCTTTCAGCATAAGCAGTTATACGCAAAGACCATTGTTGCATAGGTTTTCTTTCCACAGGATAACCACCACGAACAGAAACACCATTGACAACCTCGTCGTTAGCCAATACTGTTCCAAGTTTTGGACACCAGTTTACCATAGAAGTAGAAAGGTATGCAAGACGATAGTTCATAAGAATGTCGCTCTTTTCCTTCTCAGTGAAGTTTGCCCATTCTTCTGCAGTGAAAGACATAGGTTTTGAACAAGCAACATTTATTTCACCAGCTTTGCCTGCTTCAAAAGCAGAGATAAGTTCAGAGATAGGTCTTGCTTGGTTGCAATCGAAACAATAGTATGAGTTGAACAGCTGAATGAATGTCCATTGAGTCCATTTGTAGTAACGTGAATCACATGTTCTAACTTCTCTATCCCAGTCGTATGAAAGACCTATAATATCAAGCTGTTGTTTGTATCTTGCAATATTTTGCTCTGTAGTGATAGCAGGGTGTTGTCCTGTCTGTATAGCATATTGTTCTGCAGGAAGACCATAGGAGTCGAAACCCATAGGGTGCAAAACGTTGAATCCTTTTTGACGTTTGTATCTTGCAAATATGTCAGAAGCAATATATCCAAGAGGGTGGCCTACGTGAAGACCTGCACCAGAAGGATAAGGGAACATATCCAAGATATAGTATTTTTGCTTGTTGGCATCAATCTCAGATTTGAAAGTTTTGTTTTCTTTCCAGTATTTCTGCCATTTTTTCTCTATTTCACTAAAATTGTATTCCATATTATTATTGTAGATTTTTTTCGTTAATGGACTTGCAAAGGTACGAAAAAAAACACTAACTTTGCAAATTATGATGGAAAAAGAACCTTGTATTGCTTTGCTGGAAAATCATGGGATAAAACCTACAGCCAACCGCATAGTTATATTGAAAACTTTGCTTTCTTCTTCTATGCCAATATCTGTTATGGAATTGGAAGAAGAAATAGCAACAATAGACAAAAGCAATATATTCAGAACGCTTATGCTTTTTGTGGAAAAACATCTTGTACATAGTATCGATGAGGGAAGAGAAGGTGTAAGATATGAGGTTTGTTTTTCAGAAAAAGAAAGTATAGACGATGACCAGCATCCACATTTTTTATGCGAGAAATGTCATAGAACATTCTGCATGAAAGATCAGCCTTTGCCTAAAATAACAAACATAGAAGGTTTTTCTATCCATTCAGCCAACTATGTCCTCAAAGGACTTTGCCCTACCTGCAAGAATAAATAAGGTTATTAAAAACCCCGAAAGTTGAAGAAAAAAACTTTCGGGGTTTATTTGTTGGTGTAAAAGAAAAAAGAAAATTTTTATTCAAAATTTTCTTTGGATTCGTTTTCTTTAAACTTCTTTATCCAGTAATTTGCCATGTGGTTGCTTTGCTTTACTCCGTGGCCTTGCATATAGCAGACACTTAGATTGTATTGAGCAGTCTTGTGTCCTTGCTCTGCTGCTTTCTGGAAGAGTTTAGCTGCTTTCTTGTTGTCGGATTCTACTCCTATTCCAAATAGATAACATCTTCCAAGATTGTATTGGGCATTAGGGTTGCCTCGGTCAGCTGACATTTTGTACCAGTGTATTGCTTTTTGAATAGATGCAGGGTCGTCTATATGTTTTTCGTATAGGGCTGCAGTACGATTCTGGGCCTCCAGATGACCTTGTACGGCTGCTTGCTCAAACCAGAATAGGGCAGAGTCGTTGTCTTTAAGAACCTCTTTTCCCTCTGAATACAATACTCCTACGGAATATTGCGCCTCCATATCGCCAGATTTTGCCAGGTATAAAAGAGTATCAAAGCTTTGAGCCTTAAGACCCAAAGCTAAGAATAATATACTTATAAAAGTTAATGTGAATTTTTTCATTGCTGATTATCTAAGATGTTCACTTGAGCGAACAAGTTTTTCATCTTTTCTTATTCCATTACGAGCAAAAACCAAAAGCAACATCTGCATGATAGGGCAGTAGGAAGCAAAACCATAGAATGTTTCCTGTTTCTCCATATAAGTTTTCAAAAGGTCTTCTCTTCCTTTGCAGAATGTCTCAAGAATGTCTTTCAATCCAGCATCTGTCTGATACATAAACAATATGCAAGTGTATGCCACAACTACAAGGAATGCAAATGCAAGAACTTTCATCTGTAGGCCTCTGTTTTTGTACAGAAAGATAGTAACTATGGTAAGTATTATGAAAGCAATGTTCAATATTACAAGGCTCCATGCAGGGCTTTGCTGGTAGAAACTTGCAGAATTTATGCCAGCGTCTTTTGGAAACAGACTATAGATGATTGCCTGATCTGGTAAGACAAAGTTTGCTATAGGAAATATAAATGCTAATCCAGCGATGATTGCTGCTAATGCTAACCATATTGTTTGTACTCTTTGTAACATATTTCTAATTTTTTTGTTGTTATACTTTGTGTTTTATAGAATATGATAACGAAAAAATATTGTTTTTATTTTTGATGTTCTGTAAAATGAAATGAAAAGAGACGAGATTTCTCCCGTCTCTTTTGTATTTGTGAAAGATACTATCTACTAATACATTCCACCCATTCCGCCTTGTGGCATTTGTGGCATTGCAGGAGCTGGTTCTTTTATTTCTGAAAGAACACACTCTGTAGTAAGTATCATGCTAGCTATACTTGCAGCATTTTCAAGGGCAACTCTTGAAACCTTAGCAGGGTCGATAACGCCGGCTTTGTGTAGGTCTTCAAATTTGTCAGTTCTTGCGTTGTAACCTTCATCACCCTTAAGTTCTTTTACTTTGTTAACGATTACGCTACCTTCAAGGCCTGCGTTAGCAACGATTTGACGCAATGGCTCTTCCAATGCTCTGCGTATGATTTGGATACCTGTGTTTTCGTCTTCGTTGTCACCTTTAACATTTTTCAAAGCAGCGATAGATCTAATGAAAGCAACACCACCACCAGGGATGATACCTTCTTCCAATGCAGCTCTAGTTGCGTGAAGAGCGTCATCGAAACGGTCTTTCTTTTCTTTCATTTCTACTTCTGAAGCAGCACCAACATAGATAACAGCTACACCACCTGCAAGTTTAGCAAGTCTTTCTTGTAGTTTTTCTCTGTCGTAATCTGAAGTAGTTTTTTCTATCTGTGCCTTGATTTGAGCAACTCTAGCAGAGATAGCGTCTTTGTTTCCATTGCCAGAAACGATAGTTGTGTTGTCTTTGTCAACAGTTATCTTAGCACTTGTACCAAGCATTTCTACTGTAGCATCTTCAAGTTTGAATCCTTTTTCTTCAGAGATAACAGTACCGCCTGTAAGGATAGCTATGTCTTCCAACATTTCTTTTCTTCTGTCACCAAATCCTGGAGCCTTAACAGCAACTATCTTCAATGAACCTCTCAAACGGTTTACAACCAATGTTGCAAGAGCTTCACCGTCTATGTCTTCTGCTATGATAAGCAATGCTCTACCTGTTTGAACAACTTTTTCCAATACAGGAAGCAATTCTTTCATGCTAGAGATTTTCTTGTCATATATAAGGATAAATGGATTGTCGTAAACAGTTTCCATTTTTTCAGTATCTGTAACAAAGTATGGAGAAAGGTAACCTCTGTCAAATTGCATACCTTCAACAACCTTAACAGTTGTATCCAAACCTTTAGCTTCTTCGATAGTGATAACGCCTTCTTTCTTTACTTTCTTCATAGCTTCTGCTATCATAGAACCTATTGCAGAGTCATTGTTAGCAGAGATTGTAGCTACTTGTTCTATTTTTTCTTGAGCAGAACCTATTTGGCGAGAACGTTTTTTAAGGTCAGCAACAACAGCAGCAACAGCTTTGTCTATACCACGTTTCAAATCCATTGGATTTGCTCCAGCAGCAACATTTTTCAAACCTGTGTTAACGATAGCTTGAGCCAATACTGTAGCAGTAGTAGTACCGTCACCAGCTTGGTCACCAGTTTTAGATGCAACTTCTTTTACAAGTTGAGCACCCATGTTTTCTATATTGTTTTCAAGGTCGATTTCTTTTGCTACAGAAACACCGTCCTTTGTGATATGAGGTGCACCAAATTTTTTGTCTATGATAACGTTTCTACCTTTAGGTCCTAAAGTTACTTTAACAGCGTCAGCCAATGCGTTAACACCATTGCGAAGCAATTCTCTTGCGTCAGTATTGAATTTTATTTCTTTTGCCATGATTTTGTCTCCTTATAAAATTTGTGTAATAAAAATTAGATGATAGCGTAGATATCGCTTTCTCTCATTATAAGATATTTTTCGTTGTCAACGTTTATCTCTGTGCCAGAATATTTGCCAAAGATAACTTTGTCACCAACTTTAACTGTCAAAGGTTCGTCTTTTTTGCCATTACCAACAGCTACAACTTCGCCTTCCATAGGTTTTTCTTTAGCTGTGTCTGGTATGATGATACCTGTAGATGTTTTTTCTTCAGCCTCAGCAGGTCTAACCAATACTCTATCTGCCAATGGTCTAATGTTCATTTTTTTCATTGTGTTTATTGTTTTAATTTGTTACTATAATTATCGATTTAAATTTTATACTACACACTATTGCCAAATATGTGCCAAATCTTGTTTTATGACAAATTGTCATATTTTTTTGCAATAAAAAAGGGAACAAAGAATATGACTTCTTTATTCCCCAATATTATTCTTTACCTATCAAAGTATCTTATTTAACAGGAGTAGCAGTGTTTCCTGATTGAGCGTTACCGTTGTTTGTTGGAACTGTAGGAACGTTGCTATTGTTTAAAGAGTTTGCTTTTACTTTTGTGTTAGGTATCAAAGCTGATGAAGCAAGACAAAGAACTACAAGAGCTATTGCAAGAGTCCAAGTTGCTTTTTCAAGGAAGTCTGTTGTTTTTCTAACGCCCATAACTTGATTTTGAGAAGCGAAATTGGCAGCAAGACCACCACCTTTACCATTTTGTATTAGTACCACAAGAGCTAGCAATATAGCTGCTATCATAATCAATACTGTTACTACTATAAACATCTTTTTTTCTTTTTTATTAAAGGTTATTAAC
>JAGHSX010000016.1 GCA_018065645.1 Candidatus Scybalousia scybalohippi | reverse complement strand
TCAACATTGTTCTTGTTCAGATGTATCTTGTGATGAACTATCACAGCAGGAACAACAAATCCTTTGCTCAAGCAAATCTCACATAGTCCATTGACTGCCTTCTTGTATTGCTTGCTCGTTTGTTTCCATTCTCTGGTCTTATAAAAAGATTCTTCAATGCTTCTTGCCATTTTCTAACTTGCTTGCAACTTGATAAAAATCCAAAATAAAAAGCTCCAGATATTTCTGAAGCTTTTTTCTTTTAGAAGGATTTTCCGAAGTATGAATTACCTATGTACACTTACAACGATTACATGATATCAGTAAAATAAGTATCATTGAGTATCATATTAAGCATATCCCATTGTTTTTCCTACGATTCGCCATTTCCCATCTCTGTATGCATTATATTTATAAATAGTTCCACGTAAAGGATTTTCGCATACAAGCATATCTACGTTGGGATAAATGTTGACAATATCACCCAATGTGATTCCGTTAGGGTTCTCAATATCATTAATCAAAGTATGACATTCCCCGTCTTTACTTTCTCCCCACGTTCCGATTTCTTCCTTAACAATTATATAGATAAAATCATGTGACAGGACAGCATCTGGTCTTACTTCCACTCCATATTCAACATCATAATCATGGAATGTATATACTTCTGTATCGTCTTTTATCTTGTAGTGTACGCCAGTATTAACATCTACAGCAGTATAGAAAGCTCCGTCATTTCCATCCTTAATCTTTGCAGTCTTTATCATCAACGAATGCATCAAAGGATATGTGAAACGGTCTCCCTTCTTAAGATCTCCGAATTTTACTCCTCTTACTATCATTTTGTTTATTCCTCGTAATCCTCTACATCAATCTTCACATAGCCTCTCTGCTTATGAGATATCATTGATGTAATTGTTCTTCGCTTACACCCAGTCAACTCAGCTAGTTCCTGGACAGAAGCACCAACAGCCAAAGGCAATTCATATTTATCTCTACTTACTTTGATGTATAAATACATAGGCGTTACTCCTCAACATAAGATTCTTTCTCCACTTCTGCATAAACATCCATCTATAACATAAGTTTTGCCTATACACCACTTTCTGAATATTACTTCTGACATAAAACAAACATAATTACCACCAAATGTTATCTCACTTATGTTCAGATGTTTTGCTTTATAGTCGATATGTAAATAATCAAGATACTTCAAAAATGAATGTGCTCTATCTCTTGCTACTATACTATTACCATAGACAAAAACTATCGGTATCTTATTCATCATCTCTCGCTACCTGTAAATACATATTTTTAAGTTCATCTACTGATTCTCCACAATGTGAATCATTTGTAATTTCTTCAAGAATTAAGTTACCACAAGCCAACTCAAGCGCTTTCTTATACACTTCAAGCTCGTCTTTTGTATCTTTAACTTCTTTCCTTTTTGTTTCGAGTTCTTTTAAGAACTTAATAATAAGTTTATGTTCTGGTGGAACAAATTTAGTTACACGATTATTCTCAAGTTCATCTTCAAAAAATCTTATAAGTTCATATACTGTGGCCATTTGTTCATATTTAGAGTTTTCGTGTTCAAACAACATTCTTATTTCCTCGCTTTCTGAAATTCTTCGATTAGATTTTCTTCCCCAACCATATATACAAGGATATTCAGCAGCTTCATTGTATGTTTCTTTCTAACTCTCCACTTTTTAGAATGTTTTGCCAGATGCAAACTTTTCCTTATTTCTTTTGAAAATGTTGCTGTTAATGTTACTGATGGTTTCATCATTAAATACTGTTCATTATCTTCATCTGCACTTGTAAAACCATTTAGTAGTGGTGCTTCTTTTATTGTTGCAAATGTCTTAAACTTTTTACCATCAGTTGTATAAGTTAATTCATTTTTCATTATTTACCTCACTCAATATTAAGCAATTCGTTTGTAGATTCGATAATCATTATTCTTATCTCTTCTCCAGAAAAATTGTCAGCAACGTCAATCTTCTGGAATTCATCAAGCATTATTTCCAATGTACTCTTAATCATAAAACGTAAAACGTTACATTGAAATTTTCTTTCATAATTATCCATCCTTCTGATCCTCCGAATCCTGTAACCAGATACAAAAAGAATCTTTAGTATCTCCGTTGTCAATTGAATTAATTAGGATATCTGATAATCTTTCCAGCAACGGGGAATTCGTTTTAACCTCGCATGTTGGATCACCATTTCCATCCTGTATGACCAATGTATATAGGCCCTCTCTGTTATAATCAATAAAATTGACAAACTCATTAACAGTTAAGCGTGTGTTTTGAAAATTATATTTAGGTATTCTTGGATATGGTCCTTTCAAATGATCAACAAGGCTACTTGCTTCATATTCAATCTCTCTTATTCTCCAGTCTTTAGGCTTTATTTGACGTTTGCATAAATAAGTAAAATAGCATTGACCACAATCTCCGTTTCTGTGTTGGCAAATGTATTTTATTTCCTTTAACAATTCAGCTGCTTCATACTTTTTCATTTCTTATCCTCCGAAAATCTCAAAAAGATATATACTGATCTCTCTCCAATGATGTATCTATCAACCTCAGCAAATGCCAATTTCTTATTCAAATAAGCTGATGGTTTCATTCGCTGTTCGCTTGCCAGCTTGCAGATATATTCGTTTTCGTCTCTGCTAACTGCGTTGCATTCTTCAATCTGGTCATTAATATCATCAAAACTATCGAATTCATAAAGATATAAATCTCGCTCTTTCACCAAAACCATTCTGTCTAAAAATTCTTCTAACCTCATTTTTAAAACCCTCCTAAAATTTCAAAAATATTAATCTGTTTTTCAAACTCTTCATTCACCAGATTCTTATCCTCTCTCTGTAATGGTGGGAAAATCGTCAAGTGGTGCTTATCATCCAATTCGACATATTGTGTTTGCCCATTCCTATCAATAAATGTGATCCACATATCGTTATAGGTTATATGCTTACATTTTGTGAAAAACCTAAAAACATTCGACTTGTTCATATCTTCGGCATCGTGAATGATAATCTTCCCTGCTTCTGGCAAATGCTGTTCTGTATGGTCAGTTGGAACTATCTTCATTTGCTCTTAACCTCTGACAGATTTCTTTGTTGAATCTCAGAATCATTCCTACGAAATCTTTTTCGACTAACTCTCCCTCGCTGTTTGCTACATAGAAGCTTCTGATACAGTCTTCATCCATCTGATCAATCTGTTCTTTGAAGTACTGCTTCACTATTTCTTCTGGTGTCATTATTCTTCCCTCGCTTTCTGCAAGAAATATTCTTGCCATAAATTCTCATCGCCACAATCTGGACAATTTGTTTTTTCAAGAGGACAATATCCATCAAAACATCCGCTTGATTTTGACAATAACCAACAAGCTAATTCAAATGCTTTCTTATAGGCCTCGATTTCCTTTTCTAACTCTTTTACTTCTGAATAAGGAACATACAATTTACCATCATCGTTTATTCCACACGAAAATTTCATTTTCCCTGATCCTCCGATTCTAATTGAATTAATGCTCCGAATAGATTCCTTAACTGAATACATTCTTTTCTGCTGAATCTTGTATCAATAAATTCCATTTGAAGAGCTTTTTGAATGTCCAATAAGTTCTGAAACTTGTTATAAAAGTCTTCCATCTCTTCTTTTGTCATTCGTGTACCTCCATTCTGTATATAGAGCATTCTTGAACATAGTATTTCCTGCCTATCCTCTTCTGAATCTCATCGGCTAGTTCCTTATCAAGCGTTCCAAGCCTTATTCTTCCAATCTTTTCTGGGCTCTGGCTATACTTATTAGCTCTTATCAGATAAACCTTCATTTTTTAATCTCTCTATCAATTTTGTTTGGTTATAATTTACGACCATCAGATGCTTAATAATTCCTACGAGAGACTTCTTAGGCATTTTTTCCAATTCAGCATCAAGCTTTTCTCCATCAGCCTTAGTGATTCCCCTAAAATAATTAGCCATCATCTTTTCTTCTTTCTTCTGATTCCCATAATTACTGGGTATGCTAAATCCAATCCTTTGAGATGGTATCTGAATGTTTGAGCTCTTTCATATGAGATATCCTTGGTGATTTCCTTCCAACTCATTCGATTGATATACCTGGCAATAAGAACGTCTCTTGCTGTCTCATCCTTATCGTTCTTAACCTCAATCTGCATAATCACCGAAAGTATTTCTTCATCCATTGCTTTCAGTTCCAATACCTTCTCTTCAAAAATTGAATTCATATCAGAAGCCTTAGCCAGAAGCTCTTCTCTATGCTCTTTGCTGTTAGGATAGGTCTTGTAGTCATTGGCCTCATAATTGCCAGTACATCTGTTGATATCGTTATTAAGCAATTCGATTCTGTCTCTCAGCAGATTCAGCTGTCGGTAATATGAGTAATATTTATTGAGATAGTTTTT
>JAGHSX010000150.1 GCA_018065645.1 Candidatus Scybalousia scybalohippi | reverse complement strand
TATAACATATTGTGTAACCGATAAATTTTGCTTCAAATCAACTGCAGTTACCTTATCACCCACATCAGCCTTCAAATCATAAGCCGTGATGCTCAAACCATCTGCAATTGCTCTGCTTTCAAGTTCTTCCACGGCTTGTTCTGTCAAATCCTCAATGGATTCTGCATTTGGATAATCAAACACATCCACGATTTCTTCTGTGCCAAAATAGAATTGCTCATCTCCTACAGTTCCATCAGCCTGGATGTATTTATCCACAACCATTCTTTCTGCAAGTTCACCAGAACCAAGTGCAATGATATGATTGCAAGTGTATTTCTGCCTAGTCATCTTAAAAGCAAATAGATCAGAATTGATTTCGGTCTGTTGCTCAAAGTCTACGATTGGAACGGCAGACAATGTTATAATTCCATCATCTGCTACCATCTTTAGCTTATAGCCCTTTGAGGCAAGCATTTTCTGTATGCCAGCAAGCATCGAGGTGTATCGGTCAAACTGATATGTTATTTCGATAGTTCTATCTAGTGATGCATCAAAAAAAACACCCATATCACAACGGATAATAAGTGTTTTAATGATATCGTTAAGGTCACCAGTTAGCCTCAAATAGTTCTCACCAGCATTTGGTCTTAGAATCTTTTCTTCCAGCAATCCTCTCCACGTTTTCCCTGTGTAGGTTGCCATTGATTTTGCCGTATCTGTAACAACTTTTGTTATTCTTCCACCATACTCAGTGCCATTCAGATACACCAATGAGCCAAGGTTCAAGGGAACATCCATTCCAATCTTTATTTGGAATGTGTTGTTCCCTATTTTGCTTGCTTCTTCATGGTCTAGTGAAAAGTGTGTCAGAATACCCTGCTCCACCTTGTTTTCGTCAGTAAAAATCAAGTCCATTCTGGCTCACCTCTTTCACTCATTACCACAACATCCACGTTACATAGTGGATTAATAATCACAGTGTTATCACCAGGAGCAATCTTTTGGAAGATATAGCTTTCCTTGTTCCTTAGTGCAAATTCGTTTACACGTTCACCATTCTTTTTTACCTTTGTAATGGTTTTATCATAAGCATTGATGATTAAGTATTCATTAGAATCCAAAGTTGTCTCTACTTCATACACATGACCACCAATGATTACTTTTGGATTCACAACTGCGCCATATATGGTCATGATAAATGGTGAATCCATAAAGTTACTGTTAGTTAAGATTGCAGATGATATAGGGCTTAGATAATCGTATGGAAAATCGTATGCATACCCTAATCCTCTATCACTTGTCTGCTCATCATTCTTTCTGTAGATATAAAGGCTTTCTTTAATCCAATAATTCAGATCAGATGTGAAAGTCAGCTTCAAAGTGATTCTGTTTGAGAATTTCACATAGTTTCCTGTGCTACTTTTCACAAAATATCCCTTCAAATACCAATCATCACATTTGAGTGTGCCACTCTTCTGGAATATCACATCCTTTTCGAGTACATTAAGAATGTGATTTGCTTTTTCGGTGGAATCTTTTCCTATCACATCCAAAGTTATTGAATATGTTGCAACCTTCTTGCTGAAACCTATCAGCTTGTTCTGTGATGTCTCACTATTCCAACTTCTTGAAAACAACGATGCTGCATCACTTACGATTACATACTTGGTAAGGTCAATGCTCTCATTTCTGCTATTTGTATATACTAATTTACGCATAAGTCTGCACCAACCTTCCCAAATTTCTGTCATCCCATTCGATATCCACACCAGCCTGCATTCTAGCATTTATTTCATCAAGTCCACCTTGAATCATTGCAAGCAGTTCTGTAAGTCTCTCTGCCGTGTTTGCTTCATTGTTGATATCAAGTGTAGCATTTCCACTAATGCTCATAGAATCATCTAGCTTGGCATTCATTTCCGCATTTACTCCATCAACGGCATCCATCACACCTTCTGTCATGTCAAGTGCGCTCTGGATTACCCCTTCGGCTGAATCATCAATACCCTTTGCCAAACCAAGGTCAAGCATTTCACCAATCCATGCCATTTCTTTTGATGGTGAATTGATATCAAAGAAATCCTTGATAGCATCCCATAAATCTTCGCATAGGTCTTCAATCTTACCAAGTAACCAATCTTTGGCATCTTTTATACCCTGCCATATACCTTTTATAAGATTCTCGCCAATGTCGCAAAATTCTTCCCATGCATCTTCAAATTTACCTAAAATGCCATCAATAATCTTTCTTACTGCATCTTTTATTTCAGATATAACAGTCTTTATGTTCTTAATGAGTGCTATGAATAATTCATAACCAGTTTCTACTATGTCTCCTATTTTAACCACGATTGCCGATACAATTGCAGCAACAATAGGTGGAATAGCTTCAACTATTGCCATTATGATGTCTGGTAATGCCTGCACTAATGCAACAAGCAAATCAAAACCAGCCTGCACTATTAGTGGTATGTTCTGCAGTAATGCATTGATAACGGCAATAATGATATCTGGCATAACTGATATGATGGTATTTATAATCTCTGGCATTGCTCCAACTAATGCTGTCAAAAGTTGTATTCCAGTGTTAATTATCAGTGGAATATTTGAAATTATAAAAGTTGAAATGCTCTGTATAATCTGTGGCAATGCCTGCACTATTACTGGAATAGCATTGATTAATCCCTGTGCAAGTCCAGTGATCAGTGCCAATGCTGCATTAAGAAGCATAGGAATATTTGAAACAAGCACGTTAACAATCTGAATCACAATGTTAACAATCTCTGGCAACATTGTTGGAAGTGACTGTGCTATGCCGTTTGTAAGCATTACTATTATCTGTAATCCAACATCCAGAATCATTGGCAACATACTCAGCAGATTATCAACCACTGCTGGCATAACATCACCTAGCATCATCAAGATATTTGGAATCTCTGCAAGAATTGGTTCTAAGATAACAGGCAAATTCTCCACAAGTGTAGCAATAAGAATTGCTGATGCTTCAAGTAATGCTGGCACTAATGAATCAATAAGCCCTGGCAATACCTCGGCAATCATTGGTGCAAGTTCCATAATAAGTGTTCCAAGTCCTTGCAGTGCCGTTCCCATTCTTGGAACTATATTCCCTGCTGCAATTGTTAACGATGTAACAAAATTAGATAAAAGCCCACTAAAATCTGCCGTATCATCAGCAATTCCAACCATGAGGTTTTTCCATGCTGCTCTCATCATCGCAGATGAACCAGAAATCGTAGTAGCTGCCTCATCTGCTGTTGCTCCAGTTATGCCCATATCAGTCTGTACTATATTAATAGCCTGCACGATATCAGCAAAGTTACTTACATCAAGCGAACCTAGTTCAAGCTCTGCAATCTGCTCTGCATCTCTGAGCAGTCTTTCCATTTCTGACTTTGTGCCACCATAACCAAGTTTTAAGTTATCGAGCATCGTATAGTTCTGCTTTGCAAATCCCTGGTAAGCATTTTGAATAGATTCCATGCTTGTACCCATTTTGTTTGCATTATTAGCCATATCCTGGATAGCCATATCTGCATAACTTGCCGATTCTGATGCGTTCTCTCCAAGTGAACTATTAAGTGCTGCAGCAAAACTTGTTACCTGTTGCATATATTCGTTAGCAGATAATCCAGCCGTCATATATGCCATATCTGCGTTTTTTAACACTTCAAGCTGTTGCTGATCACCGAATAAGGTTTTAACACCACCTACAAGCTGTTCATAGTCTGAATAGGCATCGACTGCGCTCTTGGTAAGCATCGCAATTGCTGTTGCTCCTGCTGTTAAGGCTTTCACAGTCATATCTGCTACAGTTGAAATGACTTTTCCAAATCCTGCAGCAAACGCATTGCCAGTCTTTGTGCCAGCTTCGTCTGCGCCAGCTTCTGCACCAGCAAATGCATTTTGCAAGTTTGCTTTTATTCCCTCGGTTGTTGGTATGATTTGCACATAGGCTTTTGCAATCTCTGTACCACTAGCCATTTACTTTTTCCTCAATTATCTTTCTTCGCATTGCTTCAAAATCATCAGCACTATCGAATACCATGTGAGGTGCTTTTGGCTTTTCACTCGGCATCATTATTTCAGTAATCATCTGTGGTTTGTTCCTGTTCTTCTGCCCATCCTTTGTTTTACTCCACCAAATCAAAGAAAGCCTATCGGCAATGTTTGCTAATAGGATTTCTTGTAAGGTAAAGTCTTTTTTATTTATTTCTTTGATGGTTCTTGAATCGGTTGGCAATCCACAACATAGAATTGCTATGTATTCCATTGGATAATCTCTGTAATTATAGATGTGATAATACTGTGCCAAATCACAAATCATTTCATCGTGATACTGGCTCTGCATAACAGCAAATGCGATTATTTTTTTTTACCATTTCCCAGTGCCGTTATCATTTCAAGAATTGAATCTGTCACAATCTTCTGATCCACAACACCATTATTCTTTTCTTTTATGAAAGCAAAGAACTTAAACACCTCTTCTTTACTTCCAAGTAATTTATTTAACAGTAAAGTATTGTCTTTTAGTGCTTCTTCTGGTGTATCTGTCTGTAATGCGCCAATAAGATATGAAAACTCATAATCAAGCACCTTGTCTTTATCAATATTTACTTTGTATCCGATTCCTGTTGTAATGGTCATTATTGGTTGCCTCCTGTGTTTTTAATTAGTCAATGTACTCATAGTGAGTGTTGCCAGATGCATCTGGATATGCTGAAATCTCAAGGTCATAGCCGATAGCTTCATCATCCTTGTATACGATATCTCCAACCGATGTTATCTTAGCCTGTGGAACATAGATTCTCTTAACAGTAGAATCATTAAGAACTGTCTCAAAGCACCATGATTTAAGTGGTAAATCCTTTGCTGATGCAGTAATCTTGATTGCTCCATCTTCCTCAGTTACGTTCTCATCACCATAAACAGTTTTAAGAACTTCTACGTTTACGTTCTCAATAAGCTTGAACTTGAACTTATCTGGCTTTTCTGTAAGTAATGACATAACGATGTCACCACCCCAAGCCTTAACATCACTTGATGATGGGCTGTTAGTGTTTGTAAGTCCATCTTCTGATACATAGCCAAGTGACTTGAAAGCTACGTTAAGTGTAGTTGTTGCATCTGTTGGTGCGCTTGTTCCTGTTGGTGCAACATATACACCACCACCAACCTTTGGCTTTGCTGCTGTTACGTTTGATGCTGTACTCATCTTTTTTATCTCCTTTAATAATTGATATCAAATACCGACTGGTATCTGTAGAATTTGGTTCTTGTGTCTGTGAAATTGTAATTGGTGTTCAATTTACAATGCATAACACTTGTTTCTGCCGTGATTTTACGCATAGCAGTTTTTACATCCTCATTTAATTTACAAGCCCTTAAAAGGCTTTTTGAGGAATAGGACTGAACTGCGAACACAGCACTCTCGATGTGATTCTCCTCATTACCTGCTGTCTTTTCGATGGTCACAAACTCATCGGCTGGATCAGATGGAATAGACAGATAAACTGGCACATCTATTTTGTTTTCTAGATAGTCATATATAATCTTCTCAATCATGCTTTACTCGCTTTCAGTAATGTGTTATTTTCAAGGTTGTCTTGATATGCTTCTTTTGTCTCTGTATACACAGAAGATATAACTCTTGTTCCCATGTATTTGGAATCAGTTGCATATCCAGAACCACATCTGCCCTTTATCGCATCGGCTTCTGACTTTATGTAGTCTCTTACCTCGCTTGACTTTAGTAGTTCTCTTACTCCCTTGGAATTAAGCACTATTTTAGTTTTACTCATACCTTTCCACCTTGACTTGTGTGTTCCACTTGCCAGGCACATTCGATTCGGTCTGAGTTAATGGGAAACCATAAGTCTTGAATCTTTCCCCTCTTATAACAACCTCTGTATCTTTCCAGTTGTGCGTGTCACCCTTTGGGATTCCAAGGACATACGCAAGCCTTTTTCCTGTTAACTGCATTTCTGTGACAGACTGGTCAAACGATGGTGAACCAATCACAACATCCTTTATCTCAACATCGGTTGTTTCATAGGTAACTGCGCCAAAATCGTCAATCCCTGTCTCAACACGTTCTTTCAGAATAATTGTTTCACCTTTTATCATTACATCCCCTCAATAGGACTATGCGCCCCTATCTTTGAACCACAACCAAGATACTTCTTGTCCGTCTTGTCCAGATATAACTGTCCAACCGAACCATTACCGATTGTCCATGACTGGCTGTACCCTAGTGCCGACATAGAACCCTGTGTTGCACCTATTGGCGCAGAATCTTCACTGCCGATTGCACGGATAACCATTCTGCATGAAACTACCTTCTTGGCTTCTTCATCTGCATTCTTGTTATATGCATCAATTAAGATTGCTGCATCCTCAAGCAATGAATTGCAAACTGTTTCTTCATCTGCACTTATGGTTCTAATTAATCTTGCTTTTACATCAGCACTTGTTGCGTATGCCATGTTTACACCTCTTTGTTCCTTTTTGTCCTTTTTGGCTTAGGCTCTGCCTGTTTTTCCTCTTTAGCAAGAGGCTCGACAGCAAGCTTGAAGCCTGCTGCCTTGTACTCCTCTACTCTTGATTCATCAACAAGCATCTTGTGTCCGTTGCCATTCACAAATGCTACTCTCATAGGCAATTACTCTGAAAGTAAGTTGAAGCAAGCTGTGTCAGCTACGAAACCAACCTCGATTTCAGCACGAACTGCGAACATATTCTGCTGCCACAAGTTGATTGTCTGCTCGCCGTCAACAAGTGTGGCCTGATCAGAAATTGAAAGTGTAAGGTTCTGAGCAATACCATAGATTGCCTGTGTCCAGTCACCAGCAACACCAAGAATGTCTGTTGTGTCATTCTTGTATGCAGCCTTGCTCTGCATTGTCTTAGAGCCAAGAATCATTGGAATTGCACCTTCAGCAACTGAATTGATAAAAAGTGGTCTGCCAGTTGAATCTGTAGCAGAAAGAAGCTTGCTCTTGCCCTGTGGAGCAATTACAAAACCATCTGTGATACCATTGTGTGCTGCGATGTCTGCATCTGCTGCAACGAGTGCTGCGTATGGATCAGAACCAAATGCCTGTGCAGTACATGAAGCAAATGTGTCAAAGTTTGAACCAGGTGCTGTTCCGTGGAATACAGTTGAATCAAACTTCTGTGCAAGTGCCTTTGGAAGTCTTTCAACGATTGCGTTATAAAGTGCTGGAACATTGTTCTTGAACTGATTAGAGAATGGAACGATTACTGCAAGTGTATATGCCTGCATAACCTTTGTTGCAAGTCCTGGACGGCTTACCTTTTTAAGTCCTGTCTCTGAAACCCATTCAGCTTCTGGATCAGATGTGATAACAGGAATTGTTGCACCAAGTCCTGGTAAATCCATGTACTGTGCCATAGCCATAACTGCTGAATCTTCCTGCACCTTTGAAATAATCTTGCTTGCTACCTCTGTAGGTAATGAAATTGTCTTTGTGTTTACATTTACACCACTCATTTTTCTTTTCTCCTTTTTATTCTGTTAGATTTGATGCGAACCAATCGGCAAACTGCTCTGCCGTGGTCTTTTTCTGTGCAAGGTTCTGAACCTCTCCACCATCTTTGACCGATGGATAGTTTGAAACATTTGCACTGTTCTTGTATTCAAGAATCCCCTGCGCCTGCGCCATGCAGTCCTCTTCTGTTTCTGCACTCAGCAGATTCATTGGCACTCCTGTTTCTTTTGATACTTTTTCACGAACTAATCTGACATCATTGTCATGTGTCATAGAATCAATCTGTTTCTGCAGTGCTTCTGCTCTTTCAGTTGCTTTCTGTAACTCTGACTTGCTGGCTTCTTCCATTTCGTCAAACTTCTGTGCCTTTTTCTGTAGTGTCTCAAAGTCCGAAAATTTTGCTCTTTCTTTAGCCACTCTTGACTTTACGATTTCATCAAGTTCTGCCTGTGTGAAAGTGCGCTCCTGTGATTCGGTCACAGTTCCGTTATTTTCCTGCTCAACAGTTGCAGTATCTGCCATTTTTCTTTACCTCCTAAATGGTTTGAGTATTTTTATCCTCATTTAAGGCATGAGTTGCCAATAAAAAAGCACCCTTAACGGATGCTAATTTTCTTCATTTCTTATTGCGTATGCTTCACGATGCTGTTCATTAATCACATCTCTGTTTTGAGCATAGTGCATACGGCGCATTGCATTGATTTTATCGTTGGGCTTTAGTCCATCTGCGCTTTCATACATCTGCAAATATTCGTCTGGATTATATCCATCAACTTGCATCTTATTGTCAAATCGTATCGCATACTGGCAATCACAATGCGAATGGATATGCTCTGCATGACCTTTTCTAAGGGCTTTTTTTGATGCATATTGCCATCCTCTGGATGCTAATGCTATACAGAATGGGCAAGTGTCTCCACTTGGAATCCAAGCAAATTGTGCGCCATCTCTTATTGCATTTTTCAGTGTAGTGTCAGCACCAGCTTGTTTGACCTGCCTTGCAACGGCTGTACCATATAGTTGCCCACTTGGTGACTGTTTTCTTACCCCATTAATTGCCTTTGCTATGTCTCCATAACTTGGCATTTCAACTGGTTCTGCGCTCGCCACACTTGCGCCTTGCATTTCAGCTATTGCATCATACATTTCGCAAGATAAAGTGGCTGATGCCTCGCCATACCTGGTAGTAAGTGCGTATGCATACTCAATAAGCGCATCAACATCATCAAAACCATTGTCATCAACCCACTTTTGCATCATATCCCCTGCCGTGGATGACAACTTTGATAATTTTGTTATGTATTTTGTCCACTCACTTGCGCTTATCCTCATTATTCTATCTCACTTAGTACCTGTTGCCCTCTTACTCTTAATTCCTGGGCTTTTATTCTTCTTATATCTGCCTGGTCAAATCCAATCATTTCAAGGAATGTGTCTGTGCTTGCAAATTCTGGTCTTGCAGATGCAATTTTGATTGCAGCATCAGCCGTAACACTTACAGATGGCATTGCTGGGTTCTTAAAGTGAGCCACAACACCACTTTCTGCATCGGTTAAATCACCCATTTTGACGTTTTTGGCAATTGCTAGTGCCATTAATGCTATAAGTTTCAAAGCATCCCCATTGCCTGCATTAAGCTGTTCTGCAAGGCACACAAGTGTCTGTGACTGTGCCAAAATTGCATCAGAACTTGTAGGGTTTGCATCGTTAACAACACCAGTATCTGTAACAGTCAATCCTGTTGCAGCACTAAACTGTGTTGCAAGTATTCTTATCATCTCGACATGAGGTGCAAGTGAACCCTGTGCAAGCTGACCAAACACTGGATTCTGTCCTGTCTCTGGGTTCTGTGTAGCTGCGATGATAGAACCGACATACTGCTTGAATTTATCACTTACGATGGCATCGTATTGTTCGTCAGTAACACCCAAGATGTATTTCTGTGGTGTTGTGTCAAATTCCAGGGCTATTGTTGCATTGGCAATTGTTCTAATATATCCATCAATCAAGGCTCTCACTGGATATTTGATTCTTGAACGTCCAAAAGGCTTTGCTGATGTGCCATTCCATATCATTGCAACCATTAAAGGCATTCCCATGATGTGTGGATGTCTTGTTGCGTTCCAAAATCCATTCACGCATCGCAGTTCCCAGATATCTGTATCTGTATAGAAATTTATATGGCTTGGATGCCATGTTTGTGCTTCTTTTTCATCTGGTACAGTATCAATAATTGCCATACCACATTCAATTCTGCCCTTTTCTCCATCCCACAATGCAGATGCTGTCTGTGGTGAGTGGAATCTTATCTTACATCCAGCATCTGGATCAGCAGAAAGTGTCGCAAATGTGCAACCAAATTTAAGCTGATCCTTGCAAGCCTTCATGTACTGTGATATGAAATTATTTTTATCAATTATTTTGGTTAAATCTTCATTATCTGTTCCGTTTTGGTTCACAAATCCGTCAAACATTGAACGTGATGCAAGCACATCAACGGCTTTTGCACCCCATTCACAACCAACTGTGAGATTTCTCATTGCCTGTGGCAATGCAATGCCTAAATTGACATCAGAAAGTGTCACTGCACCCTCATAATATTTCTGCTTTGCCTTGTTTTTGTTTTCGTGATAATTAAACGTGTCAATAAGCTGTTGAATCTTAACAGCTTCATATTCTGGCATATTTTCGATTCTAGGTATTGATATCTGCATTTCCTACTCCTGCTACCCTATACGCATTTTCTTACTTGGATTTCTTTTGCTATTCTTAACACCCCATAAGGCTAATGAACAAGCCTCAATAGGTGTGCTATTATCTCCACCAAATCCCCAACCACCAGCTATAGGTCTTTTGGTTGCATTTAATGCAGAATCATTCAAATCCTCCTGCATTTTGTACCATGTAAGATTCCCCTCATTTATTTCTGCAACCATCGAACTAGCTGCAGCAATCATATCCTTTGTGGTTGGTCTTATTACCGAATTTTTGTATTTCCATACATCGGCAATCCTTTCGCAAATAACATCAACACCATTTCTTCCGTCAATAACAACGCAACAGGCTTTATCTGCCCTTTGATTAAGCCAATCAGACAACCATCTAACACCTTTTGCAGTCGATTCATGAGAAATAAGTGAAATTCTTATTTTCCCATCATCAGAAATAACTGCACCTGATAGTGATACTTGTGAGCCGTCAGCACTAAACTTAATCCCATAAGCCGTTTTCCCTTCTGGCTTTTGCTGATTAGATTCGCACTTCTTCCAGGCTTCTTTGTCTATTGCATAATCAATCGTCACGTTGGATATTGGTGTCCACCATCCTAGCCTCTCTCTTGCAAAGCCATCAATTTGCATTTGTTCATACTCATTGATGATTGTTTCCTCTGCGATTCTATATCCCATTGCTGGATTAGTCTCATATGCAAGTGAAACAGCACCAATATCTCGAATCTCTTCAAGGCTATTAATTGACCATTCAAGCCACCAGATCTCACTATCTTCATTTTCATGAGCCGTATCATGCATTTTTCTGAATACAGTGCCGTTACACGATGGGGCTGGTGGTGTTCCAATGTATATTTGTTGTGGTAATTTGGTTTTATCTTGTGCATTTGAAGCAGCAGAAATAACTGGCAACATACCTTCTTGCTGATCTGCTGTCATTTCTTGCGCTTCGTCTATGATTATGACTGAATATGTACCACCTCTTGCGCCTGCATTTGTTCTGGTTGAGAACTCTATGCACCCACCTTCGTGATACTTTCCGTCTTCATCTTTCCAATCATTAAAATAGATTCCCTCATAGCCTCGCCCTCTTGTGATGCGTTTTACATCACTGGCAAAGTCTGGGAATCTTTCTTTGTTTTCAAATATTGAGCAAATGGCATCGAACATCTTTTTTGTAGTCGAACTATGATGCGCCGAATACATCACACTTCTATGTTCAAAATCTGCCATATATATCGCATAATATCGTGCAGCATAGGATTTGCCATTCTGTCTTGGCTTACTAATCCCAATTGTTTGCGCTGCTGGTGAACCATCTTCTTTTCTAGCGAGCATCCAAACTAACTCGTTAAGCTGTGCAGGGTAAAAGGTTGCGCCACCTTCGTCCTCAAACATCTCTGCAACTATCTCACCATCTGAATAGGCATAATCACCAACTTTGCAAAATGTTGGTTCTTGCCTACCTACCTTCATGCTTCTTCTTTAGGTGGTCATGCTTTGAAACTGTTTTTGCTTCTGGGTCTGGCAACGCATCAAGTTCAGCTATTACATCCATTAGTCTTTTGCTGTTTGCTGCCATATCTCTTCCACTCTCACAGTTATCTATTGTCTGTGCGATTTTGTCTCTGAGCGCAATTAGTGTTGCTCTCCTATCTCCACTTTTTACTGCTTCAACCAGATTTGCCATGTCAAATCCCTCCTTCTTTCTAATCCATGGAAACCACCTTCCGTAGGTGTCACGATGTAACTATGTGGAATTTCATTCTGGCGTGTGCCCTCGCCGTCCAGCGTCGCACACGCC